>CAYGXD010000010.1:52863-53585 GCA_964353705.1 uncultured Eubacteriales bacterium
TTTGTCCCCGCCAACCAGGGCGGGTTCGGGTTCTTCGGCTTCAGCGGAATCCTGCGGGGCGCTGGAGTCATATTCTTCGCCTACCTGGGTTTTGACGCTGTTTCCACCGTCGCCCAGGAAGCCAAGAATCCGCAAAAAGATGTGCCCAGGGGTATCCTCGGTAGCCTTTTTATCTGCACGGTCATCTATATCGCTTTTTCACTCGTGCTGACAGGCGTCGTCCATTACTCCAACCTGAACGTGGCGGCTCCCGTGGCCGTCGCCATCGATGCGATGCGACTCTTTTGGCTCTCTCCGTTGATTAAGATTGCGGCAATCGTGGGGTTGATCTCGGTGATGATCGTCCAGCTGATGGCACAGTCGCGCATTTTCTTTTCCATGGCCACGGACGGGCTCATCCCGCAGGCCGCCTCCAAGGTCCATCCCAGGTTCGGGACGCCCTACCTAACGACGATCGTGACCGGACTTGCCGTGGGCGTCGTCGCCTCTCTACTACCCATCGGGATTGTCGGCGAGCTGGCCAGCATCGGGACGCTTTTGGCCTTCATCATCGTCTGCGCCGGCGTCCTCGTCCTCCGCCACACCCATCCCGAGCTCCCCAGGCCGTTTAGGACGCCGGGCGTGCCGTTCATCCCCGTCCTGGGCATCCTGAGCTGTTTCTACCTCATGGCCGGCCTTCCCAAGGACACCTGGATCCGGCTGCTGGGCTGGATGGCCCTGGG
>CAYGXD010000011.1:0-21596 GCA_964353705.1 uncultured Eubacteriales bacterium
TCCCAGATGGTCATCTCGGCCATCGCCATGGAGAAGCAGAACAAGACGCTGGAAACGCTCCTTACCGTTCCCATCAGCCGGACCTCGATCGTCACGGCGAAGATGTTTGCTTCCGGACTTGTCGGGCTGATCTCGGCCGTGATCTACATGTTCGGGTTCCGTTATTACATGGGCGGGTTCATGGGTGACATCAGCCGGGCGGCGGCGGCCGACGGTGTAACAGGAGTCATCCAGAAGCTGGGCCTGGCGCTGGATACAAAGGGTTTCATCATCCTGGGAATTTCGCTCTTCTTCGCCATCCTTGTCGCCCTGGCCCTGGCCACCATATTGGGTGTCCTCGCCGAAGATTACCGGAGCGCGCAGAGCCTGATCATGCCGCTCATCTTCCTGGTCATGATCCCTTACTTCCTGTCCTTCTTCTCCGACCCCAAGACGCTGTCGCTACCGGCTAAGATCCTCCTGTACGCGATCCCCTTCTCGCACCCGTTCCTGACCACCCAGAATTTGCTTCTCGAGAACTACAGCGCCGTCCTCTACGGGATTCTGTATATGCTGGCCGTCTTCATCGTGCTCATCCTTATCGCTGCCCGGATTTTCTCGACCGACAAAGTGCTGACCATGAAGCTCAAGTTCCGGAAAAAGAAGGTGCAGTTCTGAAGATAAAGGGGACGGTCCTATTTATTTGACGGGCACCCCTGCTATTTGATCAATCGCCTTTTCATCGTCTTGAGGCCGATGGCGAAGGCGACGGCCTCGAGGAGAATAATCACCAGCAGGCTCCAGATCAATCCGGAGTCATAGACGCCCGAATAGACGGCCCTCGAGATCTTGACGGCATGGGTGAGGGGCATGAACTCGGACAGGGTCTTCATCCATCCCGGGAATTTATCCAACGGAAAGAATACGCCCGAGAAAAAGAGCATGGGCGTGATGACGAGCTCCGTGTAATAATTGAAAAAATCAAAACTCGGGGAAAAGGAAGTCACAATCATCGCCAGGGAGGCGAACATGACCCCGATCAGGACCATCAGCAGAAGAAGCAACAGGACGCTGAGCACCGAGGCCGGAAAAACACCCATGACCATCGCCACGGTCATCATCAGGGTCCCGCTGATCAGCCCGCGGAAGGCTCCCCAGGCGATGTCGCCCGCCACGGCGTCCTCGGCGGAGACGGGAGTTGCGATCAGGGAATCGTAGAGCTTTTCGTGGATCATCTTGACGAAAGTCCCGTACAGGCACTCAAAACTCGAGGTCATCATGACGGATGAAACAAGGACTCCGGGGACGAGAAAATACAGGTACGGCTTCCCGCCGAAGTAGCCGATGTAGGCGCCCATGCCGATGCCGAAGGTGACGAGATAGAAAAGGGGTTCGATCAGACTGACCAGGAACGTCGGGACCACAAATCTCTTATAAGAATAGAGGTTCCGGAGAAAGATGTAGTAGATCCGGTAGGAGAGGTTCATTCGATGAGGCTCCTGCCGGTAAGCTTCAGGAAAACGTCCTCGAGAGTGGCGGGCCGGGTCAGATAGTTGTGGAGGTCGAGCTCGACGAGCTTCCTCATCAAGCCCTGGCCGTCACGGCAGTAAAAATAAAGCGTGTCCCCTACCCTCTCGTGGCCGCACGAAAACTCGGTCAATTGTCCGATGATTCTATTGTCCTCCTCTTTCGGGACGCGCACTTCCACGACCTCGCGGCCGATCTCCTCGGCCACAAGTTTCAAAGGGACGCCTTCTTTCAAGATTTTCCCCTGATACATGACCACGATCCGGTCGCAGAGCTGCTGGGCCTCTTCCATGTACTGGGTCGTCAGGATCAAGGTCGCGCCCTCGGATTTGAGCTGGCGGAGCCTCTGCCAGATCAGGTGCCGCGCCTGGGGGTCGAGCCCGGTCGTCGGCTCGTCGGCGACGATGAGCTTGGGATTATTGAGGAGGGCGCGGGCCACCAGGAGCCGCCGCTTCATCCCGGTCGAGAGCTCGCTGATCTTGCTATTGCGCTTGGCCTCGAGCTCGACGAACTTCAGGAGCCCGGAAATCCGTTTCTTGGCCTCGCGCTTGGGGATATCGAAGAACTTGGAGAAGATGATGAGGTTCTCGTAGACGGTCAGGTCGACGTCCAGTGTGATCTCCTGGGGGATGATCCCTGTCATTTTTTTCAGGGCCCGGTTGTTGATGTGCGCCGGCAGGCCGTTGACGATCAAAATCCCCGAAGTGACCGGCGAGACGCAGTGGATCATCTTGACAGTCGTCGTTTTCCCGGCGCCGTTCGGGCCCAGAAAACCGAAGCACTCCCCTTCCCGGATCTCAAAGGAGATCCCGTCCACGGCCGTGAGCGAGCCGTAGTTCTTGCGCAGGTCCCTGGCCGATACGAGCATGTTCATCGTTTTATGAGTTTCTCATTATACACCGAAAACCGGAATTAGCGACCGCCCGTTTTATGTTATAATCCGCGGCGAAAGTTGGTCATCTCATTCTGGAGGGCACTCATGAAATATCATCCATTCCGGTCCGCCACAATTCTTATCGTAGGCATCTTGCTGGGGCCCGCGTTAGCCATCCCGCAAGCCGTCTCCGAGTCTATCGATAAAGACTACACGGCCAAGATCCTGGAATACACGACGGAAAAATTCTTCCTGACCGAACTCGTCGACCACCTGCCCGCCTCGGAAATCGTTCCTTCGCCCCTGACGATCCTCGGCCACATCGTCGGCGCGCCCGATACTCTCCACCATTCGGCCGATATCTATAAGTATATGCGCGCCCTGGACGCGGCCTCCCCTCGAGTCCAGGTCTTTTCCATCGGCCCGACCGACGAAGGCCGCGAGATGATCGCCGTCGCCGTCTCCTCAGAGGAAAATATGGCCCGCCTCGACCGTCTCCAGGAGATCATGACCCGCCTGGCCGACCCCCGCGGCCTCAAAGAGGAGGACGCCGCCAAGCTCATCGCCGAAGGAGTTCCCGTCTACTGGATAACGGGCGGCCTTCACTCCCAGGAATGCGGATCGCCCGAGATGATGATGGAGCTCGCCTATCGCCTGGCTGTCGAAGAGACGGGTTTTATCCAGGCTATCCGCAAGAATATGGTCGTCCTGATGACGCCTATCCTCGAGGTCGACGGATGGGATAAGGCCATCGATGTTTACCTCTACAAAAAAGAAAACAAAGATAAAAAGACCATTCCCCTCGTCTATTGGGGAAAATACGTCGCTCACGACAACAACCGGGATGCCGTCGGCCTGGGCCTCAAGCTCAGCGAAAATCTGATCAAAGCCTATTTCGAATGGCATCCGATCGTCATGCACGACCTCCACGAATCCGTTCCCTACCTGTATACGTCGACCGGCACCGGCCCCTTCAACGCCTGGCTCGACCCGATCACGATCAACGAATGGGAGGAGCTCGCCTTCCTGGAGATCAGCGAGATGACCCGGCGCGGAGTCCCTGGAGTCTGGTCCCACGGCTTCTTCGACGGCTGGGGCTCGAGCTATGCCTTCTCCGTCGCCCACTTCCATAATTCGACCGGCCGGTTCTACGAGACGTACGGCGGCACCGGCGCGGACACCATGGTTCGAAGCGTTGGCGCGGAGTCCAAGCGGGCCTGGTACCGGCCCAACCCGCCCCTCGAGGCGGTCAAGTGGTCATTCCGCAATAACATCAACCTTCAGCAGAGCGCCCTCCTCTTCACCTTCAAGCATGTATCGGATAACCGGGCCAGGTTCCTGGAGAACTTTTATCTGAAAAGCAAAAGGTCCGTGGCCAAGGCAAGAACGGAAGGCCCCGCGGCTTACCTGATCCCCGGCGGAAGCCGGCGCCCCCTTGCTGCCGCCCGTCTTGTGAACCTGCTGCGCAAGAACGGAGTCGAAGTCCACGTCGCCAAGGCCGAGTTGGCGGTCGGAAAAGATAAGTACCCGGCCGGGAGCTACGTCGTCCGGATGGACCAGCCGTACAGCCGGTGCGCCGACATGCTGCTCGACACGCAGTACTACAACCCCAAAGATCCCCGCCCCTACGATGACACGGGCTGGACTTTGGGGCCTCTCCACAACGTTAAGACGGTGCGGGTCACCGAGGCGAAAATCCTCGATGCGGCCATGGCCTTCCTCAGCCAGGATGCCGCGATCGAAGGTCGGGTTACGGGAAAGGACAAGGCCGTCGCTTTCGCCGTCAACCACACGGCCGAGCCCGAGCTCATGACTTTCCGCTACCGGCTCAAGGACGTCAAGATGCTCGCTGCGGAAGACGAATTCAGCCAGGGCGGCCTGAAGTTCGTTTCCGGGAGTTTCCTTATCCCCTCTGAAGGAAATCCGGCCGACCTGGAAACCCGGATCGGCGCAGCCGCGAAAGACCTGGGGCTCACCGTTTACCGGATGGCCGCCCTTCCAAACATCAAGACCCATGACCTTGACGCCCCGCGTTTGGCCATCCTCCATTCCTGGCTGAACACCCAGGACGAAGGCTGGTTCCGCCTGGCCCTGGATAAGCTGGAGATTCCCTATTCCTACATCCCCCTCCAGGAGATTCGGGACAATGAAGACCTCCGCTCGAAATACGATGTGATCATCTTCCCGCCGGCCGGAATGATGGGCAAGAGCCAGCGGACGGTCAACGGCATCGGAGGGGAGAACCCGATCCCCTGGATTAAAACAGAAAAATATCCTCATCTCGGCGGACCTGATTCCCGTGAGGACATCAGGGGCGGCATCGAGCTCAAGGGGATGGTCCATCTCCGGAAGTTTATCGAGCAGGGAGGAATGTTTGTCCCGATCACATCCATGGCCGACCTCCCTATCAGCTACGGCATCGTAGAAAGTGTCGCCGTGTCCACCCCCCAGAAGCTGAAGGCCATGGGCTCTGTGCTCAGCGCGAACATCACCGATATCCTCAGCCCGATCGGCTACGGTTACGACCGCAACCTGGGCGTCTATTTTAATGGAGGCCCGGTGTTCGAGACCGGAGTCAAGGCCGTGACGGGAATGGAGATCGGCGAAATGATGGACGGCGGTGCTTCGGCCGGCCGCCCCTCGGGACGCGGCGGCCTCAAGGACCCGGACGTCGTCCAGGGCCGTCCCCTGAAGCCGACAAACGTCCAGGGCGCCGGGACGGGCATCCCGGCTGAATACAAGGAGATGTTCGACCTCTACATGCCGCCCGACCTGAAGACCGTGCGGGTCGTCATGCGGTTTGACACGGCCGACAAGCTCCTGGTATCCGGGATGCTGGACGGCGGCGAAGAGCTGGCCAACAAGCCGGCCGTTGTCGATGTGCCCGTGGGCAAGGGTCATGTCGTCTTCTTCGCGGTCAACCCGATGTGGCGCAATGAAACGCTGGGAAGCTTTTTCCTCCTCTTTAACGCTGCCCTGAACTACAGAAACTTGGATGCCGGCCGGCCGCAAGCCGAGCCCGAGAAAAAGGGAACATCAAACGAGAGCGCTTTTAATGAGAAAATTCAAAAAATTGGAGAAAATTCAAAAAATTGAATTATGAAGCCATTCAGGCGAACTTAAATTATTCATTATAAATAAAATATAAATTTATTAGTCTGGCATGTATCTTGCTGCTTATTTAAGAAATTGTGGTTTATATGCCTGTATCTAACTGCGCCGGGGATGGATTCTGGAATCGTCAAAAAAATAATCTTTATCAAGGGGGTGAAATAACGGCAGGCAAAACTATTGGCAACAGGGAATGGGAAGTCGAGAGATGTCGATTTCCCGGGCAAAAATCAAACGAGGTGAAGGAGAGAAAATGAAATCAAGAACGGCGCTTTGTTTGGTGCTCGTGCTTTTCCTCATCGCCCCGCTGGCCTTCACGCAATCCAAGGAGACCGGCGCGATCGTCGGCAAGGTAACAGATGAAGAAGGCAGCGGTCTGCCGGGGGTGACGATCACGGTCGCGGGTCCCAATCTTATGGGCACGAGGACTACTCTGACCACCCCCCAGGGGGAATATCGGATCCCCGCGCTTCCTCCCGGAGAGTATACGGTTAAAGCCGAGCTCCAGGGCTTTCAATCGCTCCTTCAGGAGAACGTCCGTCTGACGACGACCACCCGCCTGACCATCGACTTCGCTTTGAAGCAGTCGGCCGTCGAGGAACAGGTCACCGTCATCGCCCAATCACCGACCGTCGACATCAAGTCCACGGAAACGGCGTCGGTGACCTTGACCAACGAGCTCCTGCGCAACATCCCCTACTCCCAGTTCACTTCGTCACTTGTGAACATGGCGCCGGGGGTAACGCCTGACAACATGGCCGATTCGGCCTACGGCGCTCAGGACGGAACGGGAATCGCCTACTCTATGGACGGAGTTAATGTGGCGGACCCGGAAGGAGGAACGGCCTGGGTCTTCGTCGACCACAACATCATCGAGGAAGCCAAGATCATGGGCATCGGGCTCCCCGCGGAGTACGGGAACTTCACGGGAGTCATCTTTAACATCATCACGAAATCCGGCGGCAACGAGTTCTCGGGGCATATGGAATTCGACTTTCAGGGAAAGAAGGATGACTGGCCGTCAGGTTTCTGGCAGCAGAACAATAACGGAGATTATCTCAACGATTTCCCCGATTTCGCCAACCCGCTGTACAAGTTCTTAGATGCCAACTTTCACATCGGAGGGCCGATCAAGAGAGACAAGGTCTGGTTCTATCAGGGCTTTCAGTTCCAGCGCTTCGAGGATTATGCCGCCGGCTTCACCGGAGGCCCGCGCGCCTATAATCAGCCCCGGTCCTTCACCAAGATCACGGCTCAGCTGACCCCCGCTACGAACATGATGTTCGGGTTGGAAGTGGACACCTACAACGGCGAGAACCGCGGGGCCAGCGCGACCACATCCCCGGACGCAGTCGTAGGCCAGAAATCCCCGGAAATCGTCAGCAACTTCAGCCTGACGCACATCTTCAATTCCAAGACATTCTTTGATGTCAAGGCCGCCTATTTCTGGGGCTACTATTATCTCGAACCGAAGACGGGAAGGGATACCTACGCCCGTTTCGACACCGACCAGAACCTCTTGTTGTACAACTCCGGATACTACTATCAGGCGGACCGCACCCGGTTCCAGACAAACGCCAGCCTGACCCATTATGCCGAGGACTTCATCACCGGGAACCACGACTTCAAGTTTGGAGTCGAGATCGAGCGCTCCACTTCCCGGACCCGCTACGGATTCACGGGGTCCGGCGGGCCGCTCGGAAACTTCGTCTACTATAATGATTACTTAAGCTACAACCAGTACTATGGCTACAACACAGGGAACTACCTCGCGTACCAGTACGAAGGCTACGATTTCAACAGCCCGTACACACGAGTAGAAGGTTTCGTCCAGGACTCCTGGCAGATCACGTCGCGCATCAATATCAATGCCGGCCTCCGGTACAGCCAGAACTGGGGCCAGGTCGAGGGCAAGGGTACGGTCTGGAATTCGCACCGGCTCGCCCCGAGGATCGGTTTCACCTTCGACATCCTCGGCGATAAGTCGACGATCTTCAAGGCCCACTACGGACAGTTCACGGAAGGTATGTTTGCTGCCTATCATAACCGGCTCTCGCCCAATTGGTCCGATTACATTTCCTACTATTGGGACCTCGCCAACGAGGAATGGGTGGAGTACGACCGGATCGAACAGAAATGGCAGCTTCAGGAAAAAGGCACGTACACGTACGTAACCCAAAACGGACAAATCAGGACGGTCGAGGCCAGTGATATTAAACATCCCTACATGAATCAGTACACGGTCGGCCTGGAAAGGGAGCTCTTCCGGGATGCCTCCATCTCCGTGAGCTTTATCGCCCGGGACTGGAAGGACGCCATCGGCGTCTACGACATCCGGGCCCAGTACGAAGCGGTCCCCTATTTTGTTGAGCCTCTCAACAGGACGGACACCCTCTATGATCTGGTATCTGGAAGCAACCACGAATTCATAATCGAAAACCTCAACTCCGGTCCGTACAGAAACGACAAAATGGGAGACGCCTACCGGAAGTACCGCGGCATTGAGTTCCTGTTCAACAAGCGTTTCTCAAACAAATGGCAGCTGATGATGTCCTATATCTACTCCAAGACGACCGGTACGATCGACAACGGCTGGGGTGACGACATCGGCTGGGGCGGCCGGAACAGCCAGGAAGCGGGCGACCCGAATTTCTGGATCAACGCCGACGGCAACGCCACTTTCGACCCGACGCACATGCTCAAGGTCCAAGGGACGTATATCCTGCCTTTCGACATCAGTCTCAGCGCCTATTTCCGGGCGATCACCGGCACGGGCTGGGCCCAAAGATACAGGACATCCCGCTTCGGACAGGGACGGATCACTTATTACACCGAGAAGCGGGGCAGCGAGCACATGGACATGCAGAACGTTCTCGACCTTCGGCTGGAGAAAATCTTTACGCTGGCGACGAAATACCGGTTGGGCCTGATGATCGATTGCTTCAACGTCTTCAATGTCAACACGATCACAAGTTGGGGAACTCGCTACGACTACGACTGGCTCCTCCCGGACGATCCCGACTTCACGTCGTCCACCGCCGGCCACGATCTCTACGGCATCCTCAACCCGCGGCAGTTCCGTCTTGGCATCCGGTTGATATTCTAGCTCACCTCAGTCAGATGAATGGGGATTAGCCCCATTCAGACCGAAGCTCACGGGTGGCGGGCCTCGTCCCGCCACCCGATTATCTTTCCCGCTTGAATCTAAAGGGCGTGGTTCACCTTCGATTGACATTCCAAGAGGGCCATCATATATAAAAGGCCATGACCTCCCGGGAACGGGTGCTTACGGCGTTCGCCCATCGAGAGCCCGACCGGGTTCCGGCCTGGTGCGGCGCCTCGCCCGAGTTCCGGGAGTTGGCCCGCCGGCATCTCGGCCTCCCGGATGACGAATCGCTCTCCCTCCATCTCGGGGATGATTTCCGCCGAGTCTATGCCCGGTACACCGGCCCCGATCACCGCTCACCGGGCGCCTGCCTGACTCGTCCTGATGCGACCTCGCGAACACCCTTCGGCATCGAGCGGCTAGGTTACGGGTACGGACAGCCCCTGGATCATCCCCTCGCCGGCGCCCGCACTCCGGCGGACATCGAGGGATTTCCCTGGCCGGACCCAGCCTGGATGGATATCTCGGGGATTCGCTCGGAGGCGCTCGAATGGAAGGGCCGATACGCGGTGCTGGGCGGAGACTGGTCTCCCTTCTACCACGATGCCGTCGACCTCTTCGGCATGGACCGGTTCATGATCCTCCTCTATGACGCGCCGGACCTCGTCGACTTCGTTCTCAAACGCGTCGTCGGCTACTACTTCGAGGTCAGCCGGCGGATCTTCGAGGTCGCCCGCGGAGCGATCGACATCTTCTTCATCGGGAATGACTTCGGCACCCAGACCGGACCGGTGGTGAGCGCGGCGCTTTTTCGGCGTTTCTTCCGGCCGCACCTGAAGCGGCTCGTGGACCTGGGCCACGATTTCGGGCTCAAGGTCATGCTTCACTGCTGCGGGGGGTTCGCTCCTCTCATCCCGGACCTGATCGAGATCGGGCTCGACGCCTTGCAGTCCCTTCAGCCGGACGCGCGCGGCATGGAGCCGGGCCGCCTGAAACGTGATTTCGGCGGCCGGATCGTCCTCAACGGCTGTATTGACACCCATCATGTCCTGATCAGGGGCACTCCGGAACTCGTCCGGAAGCGCACGCTTGAAATACTGGACGTCATGAAGCCCGGCGGGGGATACATCGCCTCGCCGAGCCATGACTATCTGCTGCCGGAGACGCCGGTGGAAAACGTACTGGCCATGTATGAGACAGTCAAAGAATACGGATGGTACTGATGATCAGGGTTGGAGGTCGTCAAAATGAAAGTCCATAGGTCGGTCTTTTGTGTTTCCGCGTCTGTCATCGTACTGGGAGTTTCTCTTTTTTGGCTCTGGTGCTGCGCTCCCGAAAAGCCGCCCGAAAAAACGGCGGCCGCCGGTCCGCCCGCCGTCACGCTGCTTCCCGAGGACCAGGTGCGTCTCTCCAATGACCCGCAAAAAACCGAGGTTTTCCGGGATGCGGGTTTGGGGTTGTTCATCCACTGGGGTCCGAACTCCCAGATGGGGACGGAGATCTCCTGGCCGCTCAACAACGCCTCCGACGACTACATCAGGAAGTATTACGCGCTGGCCGAGACGTTCAATCCGGTCTTGTTCGAGGCCGCGGAGTGGGCCCGGTTGGCCAAGCTCGCGGGCATGGAGTATGTGGTCTTCACCTCCAAGCATCATGACGGCTTCTGTATGTTCGACACGGCCTACAGCGACTTCAAGATCACCCGGACTCCCTATGGCCGGGACATCGTCGCCCAAGTGGCTGAGGCCTTCCGCAAGGAAGGTATCCTGGTGGGGTTTTATTATTCACCGGGCGACTTCCGGTACCAGTACGAAACCGGACGCCGCAGCCAGTTCCTGATGGCTCCCGACTTCGATTCGGAGGCGCCATACGGCCCGCAAAAAAAAGGGTTCGTCGACTACGAGCAGGGCCATGTGGAAGAGCTTCTGACGAAATACGGCGATGTCTTCATGCTCTGGTTCGATGGGAAGTGCGAGCCGCTCAAGAAACACGCCTGGCGGGTCAGGCAGGACATTTTTATCGGCCGGGGCGAGATCCCGACGCCGGAGCAGGAGATCCCTGGCAAGCCAGACGACCGAGCCTGGGAAAGCTGTATGACGACGAGTTGGCAGTGGTCCTACCAGCCCAATCCGGACATCCGGACGGCCCGGGAGGTCATCCAGAATCTCGTCCACATCCGGGCGCACGGCGGCAACATGCTCCTCAACGTCGGGCCTAGGCCGGACGGGCGTATCGCTCCTCCGGACGAGGACCTCCTCCGTGAGCTCGGGCTGTGGATGATGCTCAATGGTGAAGCGATCAAGGGCGTGCGTCCGTGGACTGTAAGCAATGAAGGAGATGTCTGGCTGACAAGCCGGCGCGCCGAGGGAACGGTTTATGCCATCGCCGGCCTCGAATACGGACTCGAAGGGATCAAGGAGCCCGCCGGGTGCCGGTTCACTTTGAAATCCGTAAAGACTTCCCCGGAAACTCAGATAGCGGTGCTGAGCCAGGCCGGCGGCTGTGAATGGACGGAGGATGAGAAGGGACTCCACATCACGGTTTCGCGGGACCATACGGTCCAGCTGATCAAGAACCCGCTTTTCAAAGCGGGGATGAAGCCGGACGAGAAAACTGCGCCCTTGACCTGGGGACCGGACTGGCCGGTTGCTGTGAAAATCACCAAAGTCAAGCCGGGCTGAATCATTGTTTGAATCATGGGGACACTAACCCTGACTCGGCCTCGATCACGGAAACAGGCGTCTAAACCATCCGAGTTTTTTCCCCATTTTTCAGCTGCTCCCCAGCCGGGAAAATCCATACTTAATAAAGCCTCGGGAATAAGGGAAAATCGGGAGGCATTATATCGGTAAAAATATCGTGTTCAAACAAGGAGGTCTTATGAACATCAGGGGAATGGGCGACGGCTTGTTGTTTGCATTAATAATACTCGGCGCGGTGCTGCTCGCCGCCAAAATCTCCGGGCAGACGCGGCCGGCCGTTGAGCGCTATGGGATGATCATCGGGCTCAAGCCGGAAAAGATCGCTTATTACAAGGAGCTTCACGCGGCCGTCTGGCCGGGTGTCCTGAAAAAGATCAAGGAGTGCCACATCCGGAATTATTCGATCTACCTCCAGGAGGTTGAGCCGGGGAAGTTCTACATCTTCTCTTATTTTGAATATACAGGAAACGATTTCGAGGCCGACATGGCCAGGATGGCCGCGGACCCGACGACTCAGAAATGGTGGAAGGAAACCGATCCGTGTCAGTTCGCGATCCCGACCGGCAAACCGAAAGAGTGGTGGAGCCGCATGGAGGAGGTCTTTCATACCGATTGAATCCCGCTCAGTATTGATGGCAAAGGGCGGGGGCGATGGTTTGCCAAGAATGGGCTGACGCCGCCTCTTGGAGGTGATCAAGAAGCCAGATGACAAAATTGAGCATGGCCTGGCCGGATTTCCTGGTCGTCGTACTTTATCTGGGCGGGATCGTCGGGCTCGGCCTCTGGGCCTGGTTCCGCCGCAGGAGGACAGGGACGTCAACGTCGGCCTATTTTTTGGCCGGAGGGACGTTGCGCTGGCCGGTGATCGGCTTGGCCCTCTTCTCCACCAACATATCGACCATCCATCTCGTCAGCCTCGCCCAGGAAGGGTATGTCAACGGTCTTGCTTACGGAAACTTCGAATGGATGGCCGTCTTCCTTCTTATCGTCCTTTCCTTCTTTTTCGCTCCGTTTTACATCCGGTCGCGGGTGGCTACCCTGCCCGATTTCCTGGAGCGCCGCTACAGCCGGGCCTGCCGGGATTGGTTGGCCGTGCTGTCGATCCTATCGGCCATATTTATCCATATCGGGTTCTCTCTTTACACCGGGGCTGTGGTGCTCAAGGGATTATTCGGCATCGACATCAACCTGAGCATCTTCGTAACGGCCGCCCTCACCGGGATCTATACCATAATCGGCGGACTCCTGGCCGTGGTCATGACGGAATCCGTCCAGACGATCGTCCTGATCGGCGGCTCGGCGTGCGTCCTGGCGGCGGGGCTCGTCTCAGTCGGCGGGTGGAGCGGGCTTGCCGCCGCGGTCGAGCCCGTCAAGCTCACGATCCTCCGCACCGCTTCTGAAACCCCGTCCCTGCCCTGGTATTCGGTTTTCCTGGGCTATCCCATCATCGGCCTCTGGTACTGGTGCGCGGACCAGACCATCGTCCAGCGCGTCCTCGGAGCGAAGGACGAGAGGAACGCCCGGATCGGCCCTCTTTTCACCGGCTTCATCAAGATACTGCCGGTCTTCCTGTTCGTCCTGCCGGGCCTCATCGCCGACGGCTTGATCCGGCAGGGGAAGCTCCCCGCCATCGCGGATTCCGCGGATGCTTATTCGCTTCTGATCAACCATCTTTTGCCCGTCGGCCTGAAGGGGGTGGTCGCGGCGGCGCTTCTTGCGGCCCTGATGAGCACTGTTTCCGGGGCCCTGAATTCGATCTCTACACTCTTCAGCCTTGACCTCTATAAAAGGTGGCGCCCGCGGACGTCGGACCGCCGGCTCACGCAAGTCGGCCGGGTCGTCACCTTCATCGGGATGATCTTCGCTATTCTCTGGTCACCTTTGATCAGCCACTTCCAGAGCATCTTCCAGGGAATTGTGGCCCTCATCTGCTACATCGCTCCGCCCATCACGGCTGTCTTCGTCTGGGGGGTTTTCTGGAGACGGGCTTCGGCGGCCGGGGCGCTCGCAACTTTATCGATCGGATCAGTGCTGGGGCTCATCGTTTTTTTCCTCGACTGGTTCAAGGACCGGACCGGCTGGACTGTTCCCTCTATGATGGCCACCTTCTATCTTTTTGTCATCTGCTCATTCGTCCTGGTGGTCCTGTCATTCCTTAAGCCGCATCGGCACACGGCTGAGAGCGAGAAACTCGTCTGGTCAAGTCCCCTCGCGGCCCTGAGGAGCCGGGGTGGGGAGCGAACCTTTGGTTATAGACTGCTGGCAATCATCCTTTTCGTCACGATGATCACCCTCTACATCCTCTTCGCCTGATCGTGAGCCAAATGGGGTCCGCCCAAATGGGGTCAGGTCTCAACAATCAACAAATCCAGATTGATGCTTTCAATTGTTGATTGTTGAGACCTGACCCCTATCCCCGTATTTCTGTATTCCGGTAATGAGTTGCCTGGCACCGAATTATGGGCACCGAATTAATAGGTGCACTCGCGGGCGGCTTCGGCATAAATGCGGATATTCTCCGGGGGGGTCTCGAAGAAATGATCGCAGCAGGAAAGAATGTACCCGCCTTCGTATCCGACCCTCTCAAAGAGCATGAAGACCATCGCCCTTATCTCCTCCCGAGTGCCCGACGTCAGGACGTTGAATTGGTCGAGCCCGCCGATGAGCGCCAGGCGCCGGCCGATCTTCGCCTTAAAATCCCAGGGCTCCTGGTTTCCGCCGATCGAGGTCGGAGCTAGTGTCTCCGAGGCGTCACATCCGTTGGCCACGATCAACTCCTCGATCCCCTTGGTTCCCCCGCAGGTGTGATAGACGACCGTAAAGTCGAACGCATGAAGGGCGTCGTGCATCTTCCGGTCATAAGGCAGGCAAAACTCTTTATGGAGGGCCGGAGAGATGAGCGTCGATGAAGCCGATCCGCCCCCGGTCTCGATGAGGTCGAAACGGGCGCCCTTCATGGTCTCGATGAAACGAAGTTTCTTCTCGAGCAGGATGCGGAGGAGCTCATGCACCCATTCCGGCTTGTCGAACGAGCGCAGGATAAACTCCTGGATATCGATGAGGCAGGCGGCATGCTGCCAGCAACCGGCCTGGTCGCCCCATACGAACCCGCGGAGAATGCCCCGGTCCCCGATCTCGTCCCAGGACCGGTTTACGGCCGCCGGATCGAGCCTGGGGACGGGCATGTACTTTTCGATCAACTGGATATCTTCGTCCTTCTTGATCAGGTACTCGGTGATCCAGGTCGTCAGCCGGTTACTGGCCGTCTTATAGGTCAACGTTCCTCCCGGCGTCCGGATGGTATGGTGGCAAATCCTGTCGTCCGGGTCGGCGCTTATCACTTTGGCCTCGTCCCGCCATTCCGAAGTGGAAAATTTGGTGAAATCGGCCTCAGCCACCCAGAACTGCCCCATATCCTGGAATGACTGGACGGAGGCGTCCAGCCCGAACAATCCGAAGGCTTCGAGGTCGCTCGCCCCGCCCAGAAAAGTGTCCAGATGGTACTTCTGCCATTGATGGACTGTAGCCGGAAGCCGGTCCGGTTTCCCCCTCTTCAAAGCGCAGAGCATCCGTTCCTTGGAAGTCATGGTCGGGATTATAGAAGGCCGAAGGGGCCCGGTCAATATGGCCGGCGCCAACGCGCCCTCCTTAAGAGGTTTTCCCCGGGTTTACTTTGCCCAAGGCTTTGAATATGATGGGCCTCCCGGGAGGAAGACATGAAAAAAAACGTCTCCATACTGTTTTGTCTGGCCCTGGTCATTCTGCTCGGCGACAGCCTGCACGGCCAGTCGCCCTGCTTTTCCGCGGCTGAATTCACGGAGCGACGGCAGGCCCTCATCGCCGAGGCAGGGGACGGCGTTATCCTGATCGACGGAGCCTTTTTCCCGTCTGAATTCTTTTACCTGACCGGCGTTCAGAGCAGCTCCGCCAAGCTGCTGCTTATCCCTGAGTCGATCGCCGACAAGACGCCGAAACCCCAGGTCTGGCTGACAACCCTTTATCTCCCGCCGAAATCACCACGGGCCGGCATTTGGGATGACCCGGTTCTCTCAGCCGGGGACGATACCTTCACCCCGACGGGGATCAGGAACAATGCCCCGGCCGCGGATTTCTGGACCGATGTCGCCAAGATCGGCCTCATCACCGACACGGTCTACATCCCCTTCTGGCCAGGTCCTCAGGACCCCGAGAAGCTCCCGGACGACCTGAAGTTCGTGGAGCAAGTTCGAAGAGTGTTCCCTCAAGTCCGGGTCAAGAATCTGCTCCCCGCCCTCAGCCGGCTACTCTGGACCAAGACGCCGGCCGAGACCGAGATCATGCGGCAGGCCTGCGCCATCGTGACCGACGCCTTCCGGGAGGCGGCCCGCATCGCCCGGCCGGGACTTTACGAATATGAGGTCGAAGCCGCCGTCAGCTATGTCTTCCGCCGCCTCGGCTCGGAGGAGCCGGCCTTCCTCATCATCGGCTCGGGACCGAACTCCTGCATCCTCCACCACATGAAAAACGACCGACGGATGACGGAGGATGAACTTCTCCTCATCGACATCGGCAACGTCCACTGCGGGATGTCGGACGACCTGACCCGGACGATCCCGGTCTCAGGAAAGTTCACCACGGAGCAGAGGAAGATCTACGAGATCGTCCTCAGAGCTCAGAAAGCGGCCATCGCCATGGTCAGGCCGGGTGTCACTCTGGCCAAGGTCCATGAGACCGCCCGCCAAGTCATCGCGGACGCGGGATACGGGAAATACTTCATCCACGGCACGAGCCACACTCTGAACGGGGGGATCCCCTCCAACCCGCTGCATCTGGGGACGTGGAGGCCCGATCAGCCGCCGGACCGCTACGCGGCCTACGATGTGCCGGTCGAGCCCGGCACGATGTTCACCATCGAACCGGGGATCTACATCCCGGAGAAGAACCTCGGCATCCGGATCGAGGACAGTGTCCTGGTGACGGCCGAGGGATGCGAGATCCTGACCGCCGCAGCGCCCAAGGAGATCACCGAGATCGAGAGCCTGATGAAGGAAAATCCGGTTTATTTAACAAAATAATCGCGGACAGGCCTTTTCCGGAAACGTGGACGCAGTATTGATTTCTTATTCCCCTTGTGCTAAAAATACATCTAAATATGATTATTTTTATAGAATTAGTAAATTAAGGAGGACGAGATGAGAAAGAGGATCGCGTTTTTCCTGATCCTGACTGCCGGGTGCTTCTTTCTGCTGAGCGCCCAGACCACCCAGAAGACCGTCAGTTTCAAGAAACTCCAGGAATTCCTGCCCAAGATCGACCTCAGCGGGTTCAACCGGCTAAAGCCCGGCGGAGAGTCCAGTTCGGCCATGGGGATGTCCACATCGGAAGCCAACGTCACCTATCAAAAGGGCGAGGATATCTCCATCGAAGTCAAGATCAGCGACGTCGCCGGCGTGCCTTTCGCCCAAATGGGGGCTTCCATGATAGGGATGACCGAGTTCGAGAACGAGACGGAATCCGGTTATGAGAAGTCGGTCAAAATCCAGGGTTTCGCCGGAACTGAGAAAGCGGACAGCACGGAAGACAGCAAGTCCTGCGAGCTCATGCTGTTCGTCGGCACCCGCTTCATGGTCGAGCTCAGGGGAACCGGGACCAACGACGCGGCTCTCCTCCACAAACTCGTCGATGACATGAAGCTCGGCGATTTGTCCAAGCTGCAATAAGCGGGAACATTCCCCTCAACCAGCCATCCTTGACATTCGCGGCCCCAAAACGATAGGCTCTTGATTTGGCCGCGGCCGGGTCGAAACACCGCCTGACGCCGGCCGCGTGTCCGCCCAAAGGAGGCCGCTATGAGACTCCGCCGGATAATCTCCTGCCGTTGCGTTTGTGCGCTCATCATTCCAATCGCATTCGCCCTGTCTTCAGGCTCGCTTCCCCGGCAGGAATCCCTGAAACCCGTCCCGGAGAGGATGAAGGCCGGGTTCGAGAGCATCCGCTCTCTGGACTCAGTAAGCTGCCTGACCTTCATCTCGGCTGAGGAGCTCGAAGGCCGCGACACCCCCAGCAAGGGTCAGGCCATCGCCCGCCGCTATATCCAAAGCCTTTACCAGACCTGGGGGATCGTCCCGATGGGGGATCCGGCCGGCCCCGGACGCTCCTATGAGCAAAGGGTCCCCTTGGTAATAAAGACATACGGCCCGGGAACGTCGCTGGAGCTCGTCTCGCCTCCGACCACTCAGAAATATGCGTCCGACCGCGATTTCAGCTTTGTCATGGGGGCGGATTTTGCGGGGGCGATCGATTCTCCCGTGGTCTTCGCCGGCTATGGGGTTTCCGCTCCCGATCTGGGGTATGATGATTTCGCGGGTATCGACGTTCGCGACAAGATCGTCCTCGTGGCGGCCGGAAGGCCGGGTGGAAAACGTCCCGATTCTCCTTTCACCAGCCGGGAGCACTGGGCCCGGTTCGAGGGCCGGAGGACCCCGGCCGAGAACTGCGCCCGGCTCCTGGCCGCGAAGGGGGCTGCCGCCCTGATCGTCGCCGACGACTCCCTTGACCGGTTCGTTAGCCCGCACGGCTATAAGCGCGGCGCCCAGATCATGTCCTCCAGCAACCGGGTCTTCTCCCCTGCCCTCTCCGTCGTCGACCCGATGGTCCCGACGTTCTGGGTTTCGATGCGGATCGCCGAGGCGGCCTTCCGGGCAGCGCCGAAATCCTTCGCCGAAACGGTCGGGAAGATCGACCAGGATCTAAAGCCCGGCTCGTTCGACCTCTCCGGTCTCAGAGTCCGGATCACCCTGGAGATGGAACAGAAGATCTCGGCCTGCGGCAACCTCCTCGGGATGATCGAGGGTTCAGACCCCGAACTGCGCAAGGAATACGTCGTCATCGGAGCCCATCTCGACCACGTCGGGATGAATAAGGATGGCTATGTCTTCGCCGGAGCCGACGACGACGGCTCGGGTTCGGTGGGCGTCCTCCAGATCGCCAAGGCGCTGGCCCTCAATCCCGATAAACCCAAGCGTTCCGTCCTCTTCGCCCACTGGACGGGAGAGGAGAAGGGGCTCGTCGGAAGCCGCTATTTCCTCAAGTTCCCGACGGTTCCGCTGAAGGATATCGCCGCGTACATCAATCTGGACATGATCAGCCATGACTGCGCGCTCCAGGAAGTCCAAGGGGAAGCCGAAACCTTCCGCCTGACCAAGGAAGAGAGCGGCCGGATCCAGGGCGATCCCAAAAAACTCCTGCTGGCCTATGTCTCTCTTCCCTCGCCTGATTTTACGGCCGTGATCATGAACACCAACTCGGCTTTCATCGGACTGGACGTCATTCCTCTCCCTTCCTTTCCCATGCTGGGCAACAGCGATCACTATTTCTTCGCCTTCAAAAGGATCCCCTCCGTCTTTTTCTTCACCGGCGGCAACGAAACGACCCATTCGCCGCTGGACACGGTTGAAAGGATCAACGCCGAGAAGATGGCCCAAGTCGTGAGGCTGGCCTATATCCTGGCGTTCACAACGGCCGACGAAACGGCCCGCCCCCGCTGGGACCAACAGGGAACGTTCCCCGGGGTGCCACCCTTCTAGGTTTTGGGCAGCCCGATGAATCCTTCAATAAGGAGAAGGGCTATGCGCAAGCGAGTTTGTTTAGCTTTCTCGATCGTCCTGCTTGGCTGGCCCATGGCCATGACATCCCAGGAAAATGACCCTGATTTTCTGGATCAATTCATCATCAAAAGCAGCGGTCAGTTCAGCGGTTACACGAACTATTGGCACAGCATCAATTGGGAATGGCGGCAGTACGGGAATCTTTTTCAACTGAGCCTTCCCGACGTGGCCAGGACTATCGCCCAGAGCAAGGTCGATATGGCCGAAGAACTCGGAATCCCGGGGCTGGAGATGGAGGAAGGGTTCCTCGCGGCGCTTTTGGCGGCACCTGTCGAACAGATCGAGAGCCCGGCCCCGGAAGAAATCGAAAAGGGGCTCGCCGGGTCAAATCTTCTAATTTTTGTCGATCCCGCTGCAGAACTTGGGAAGCGGCTCGCCGCCAAAAATCCCGGAGAAGGAGGTTGGCGACAGGAGCTCCGGAGCCACCAGTTCAACGCCGCCGGCTTCCGGAAGGTCCGGGCATTTTATCTGGAAAAGGCCGACCGGAAGCTGTTTGTCGTTCTGGCGGAAGCCACGGCCGACAGAGAGAATTTTCGCGGGCTCCTGGCCGGCGTCCGCGAGATCCTGGGGAAATATGACCTTCACCGCGGCTGGTTCGGAACCGGGACTCTTCTCCACAGCGTGACCTGCCATCCCGGGCACCCCTTGGAAGTCATCGCCGCGGGCCTGGGCCAGGGGAACGACTGGTTCACGTTCAGCGGATACATGGACTACCTTCTTCAGACCCAGCTTCCGGAGTGGCTGGGCAAGGTGGGCCTGGACATCGTCACCGATGTGGGCACGGGCAAGGCCACCCACAGCATCGGGTCGGTCGCTTACGGCTGCAGGAATTGGGACGGCCTCAAGATCCAGGATATGCCTACCGAAGAGGAATGGATCCGGTTCGCCAAGGAGCGCGAAGGCCACATCTTCCGGCCGGTGTTCAGCGCCGAGTGCGACCCCTTTGAATATGACGGTTATATCGCCATCGAGGGGAATAAGAAACAGATCGATACCGAGGACAGACCATTCATCCTCCAGACCGGCCTGATTCGGGAGGAGGCGCCGGCGGCCATGGTCCTTTTTGCCCCCAAGGGACGGGAGTGGGATCGGGGCGCCATGTGGGAAGCCATCCTGGAAAGAAGAGAAGTCGGGATCCTCCCTCTCGGCAAGATGCTCGGTCCGAAGGCCTTCCGGAACGCGCTCCAGATGCTCCTCCTTGACCGGGTTTACCTGGAAGACTATTTCGGCGACCCGGTTCAGATGCGGGCCCGGATGGAAGGCCGTTCTCTCCATATCGAGCTGGCGAATGTCCGGGATTCGGAGATTTCGGGGGACCTGGTGATAACGGCCGCGCCGGAGATTACCGTGAAGGATCCGGCATCTCTTCGAGTGGCGATTCCGCCACGCGCGGCGCAGGAATTCTCTTTCCGCGTCCAGCCCGGCCGGGAAGCGATGGGGCGCACGAACCCGGTGCTTGCGACATTGACATGGGACTCCCATAAAAAGCGGACCCTGGCCATCATGGATCTGCCGCCCGCTATCTCGGTTCATAAGCTCCTCTATGGACAGTCGCCCGAAGTCGTCTTCCCGGTGTCTATTCACAACTTCGGCGATGACGAGACGTTTCCCGTCCATATCGAAACGTATGCGGCCGCCTCTCCCCACAAGCCGGTCTATGAGAAAACCGAAACATGCAAAATCCCGGCCTCGAAATTTAAGGAGACGACTTTCCGGCTTCCGCTCAAGCCCGGCGCTTATATCGTCCGAGTGAACGCGTTGGGAGCCGCCGCCGAAAGCCAATTGGGAGTGGAAGCCCCCGCGGGGCGGGCCGTCTGCACTCCGGTTGACCTGAACAACGACGGCCTCGCTGAGTACCGCCTGGAAAATGATAAAGTGAGGATCACCTTGCTGGCCATCGGCGCCCGGGTCATCGAGTACATCGTCAAGGAAAGAAATGACAATGTCCTATTCAAGCTGTGGCCGGAAAAGGAGGGCACGGAGAAGCGCCCATTCCGGGAGCGCGGCTTCTATCCTTATGGTGGTTTCGAGGACTTCCTGGGCCAGGCCAGCATTGAAACCCACAAGGTTTACGAGACCGAGATCGTCCGCAAGGAAGGGCCGTTCGTCCAGGTCCGGATGTCGGCCGATTACTACGGCAACAGGCTGGAAAAAATCTTCACCCTGTACGGAGACTCTCCCCTCGTCGAGGTCCGGTTCTCCCTGACTTTCCGGAACCCGGAGCTGAACATGCTGGGACCGCAGCCGATCCTGGCGCTCGGCGAAAAGCACTGGACCGAGGATCTCTTCATCGTTCCCACCGCCTCGGGAAGGCGCGAGTTCCGGATGCGTCCGGAGGAATATTTCGGCGAGGTCATTTTCCTCAAGGAAGGCTGGAACGCCGGCCGGGATATGGTCGAGGATGTCTCCTTTGTCGGAGCCTTTCCCGTGAGCGAGCCGGAATTTCTCCACATGTGGATGAACCATCCGTCCAACGGAGAGTCGCACCACTACTACGCCGAGTTCCAGCCCTGGGTGCCGATCTTCCGGCAGAATGTCCGCTATTTTTCCTACTATCTCTGGGGCGCCGCCGGGCCGTGGGAGACAGCCGTCGAGGAGCTGCGCCGAAGGAACCTGATCACCACCCGCTGATTCAATATCAATAGGGGTCA
>CAYGXD010000011.1:21696-48304 GCA_964353705.1 uncultured Eubacteriales bacterium
ATATCAATAGGGGTCAGGTCTCAACAATCAACAAATTCGCTGCCACCATCCCAATTGTTGAATGTTGAGACCTGACCCCATTACCTACCTTTTCGGGTCCCCCCTCACCTCGATTGGGCACCCCGGACGGCCGCCTCGATCAGGCGATAAGCGGCGCGCAGGGAACGGCCTTCCTTGTCGCTTTCACCAAAGGGGATGGAAGCGATCCCGATGGCAGCGGTTTTGGGCCAAGTGAACATCTTTTCGACGGATTTGGCCAGCTCCAAGCTTGTCGGTCCCTCCGGCACATTCAGGGAATGGCCCGACACCTCGGCAGGATCAAGGACATCCATATCGATGTGGACGTAAATAACGTCGGTCAGTCGACTGAGCCTCTTCATCTGAGCATCGACGGCGTTGGAGGCCGCTCGTATATCTTCTACCGAAAGGTACTCGCAGTCGGAACGGTCGAGAAGTTCTTGCTCGAGCGGGTCGACGTCGCGAAGGCCGCCGAAAACTAGATAGCGAGTGGGCAGCGCAGGGTCCAGCCCCGTTTTCAGCCGAAGCCGGGTCAGGCACATCCCCGCTGCGACCGCGACATCCATTCCGCCCAGCATCCCGCTCAGGGTCGTCTCCGGCGTGTTGAAATCGGCGTGGGCGTCGAAATAGACAAGGCCCACCCGAAGAGGCTTGAGGCCCGCGAGCCCTTCCCTCTGGAGGCTTCTTTCATCGGCTCCGGCCGGACGATCGGACGGCCTGAGATGCTGCAGACCCGCCAGCATTCCGAGGAGGTCAGTACAATTTGTCAGCAGTCCGACGATCAGGCCGTCGCCGCTACGGTTGTCTCCGGCCAGCCGTCCTATGTGCCAGCTCTCCAGGGCGTCCCGGTTCCATTCCCCATACTCCCGCTGCTCTTCCGGGGTCAGGGCGACCGTGTCGATTTTCTTAACCTCACTCCCCAGGTTCTCCAAAAGGGGAAGGAGGCCGCCTTCGGCCATGTATTTTGGCCCCTCCGAATCGTTTTTGACGATCGCCACCTTGAGCTTGGCCTTTGGTCCAGACGAGGCTTTTGCGGATGCCAGAAGCGGCAAGGCAAGCCCAAGAAAAGCAATACATCCGGCTAACGCTGCGAGACGAATCATTTTCCTTTCTCCCGTCTTAATAATTATCATCCCATTGCATAATTAGGCGCCCGAGTCGGAAGCCCTCCCGCCGAGTGTCGGGCAGCTCAATTCCCCAGTAGAATTCAGGCAATGAGTTGCCTAGCACCGAATTACGGCACCGAATTGGATGCCTGACTACTACTTCTGTTATTTCAGCCAGCGGTCGAGCCAGCCGATGACCCTGTCATGCCAGAGGATGGAGTTGGCCGGCTTGAGGACCCAATGGTTCTCGTCCGGAAAATAGAGCAGCTGGCTCGGGATGCCGCGCCTCTGCAAGGCGTTGAACGTCCCAAAACCCTGCGACTCCACGATCCGGAAGTCCTGGCCGCCATGGACCACAAGCATGGGAGTCTTCCAGTTCCTGACGAAGTTCACCGGGTTGTGCTTTTCGTATCCCTGGGGATTGTCCCAGGGGGTCCCCATATGGTCCCACTCCGGAAACCAGAGCTCCTCCGTCTCGAAGTAAGCGGCCCGCTCGTCGATATTGCCGTCGTGGGCGACCAGGCATTTGAAGCGGTCCGGCCAGTTCCCCTCGATCCAATTGATCATGTAGGCACCGAATGAGGCACCCAGGGCCCCTACCCGGGTTCCGTCCATCCAGGGGTATTTCGCCAGAGTTGCAGCCAAGCCCTTCTTAAGATCCTCAAGGGGTTTCCCTCCCCAGTCGCCGCGGATGGAGTCGCAGAAGGCTTGGCCGTATCCCGTCGAGCCGTGAAAATCGACCATGACGGCGGCGTACCCCGCTCCGGCATAGGACTGCGGGTTCCAGCGATAGTGGAAATCGTTCCCGAACGAACCCTGGGGACCGCCGTGGATGAGGAAGGCCACCGGGTATTTCCTGGCCGGGTCGAAATCGACCGGCTTGACGACATAGCAATAAACCGTCTCGTTATTCCACCCGTTGAAACTGAACTGCTCGTAATCGCCAAAACGGACGGCCGCCAGCTTGGCTGCATTGATCCCGGTTATTGCCGTCTCCTCGCTGCCGGGCCTAATCGAATAGATCTCCACAGGGGACTTTAATGTATGCCTCTCGAAGATCAGCCCGTCTCCGGCCGGGGCGAAACCACTGACTGTCCCCTGACCGACGATCACCTGCGCCGTCCCTGTCGCCGCCTCAATGGCAAAGAGCGAAGTCTGGCCTTTGTTGGGCGCCGTGGCCAGAATCATTGTCCCATCAGGAGCCCAACAGAATGAAGCGACGGAATAGTCCCAGGCTTCGGTGAGAACCCTCGCCTCCCCCTCCGGCCAGGGCTTGAGCACGATCCTGAAGCGGTCCGCTTCATAGCGAGGCCGGGACATGGCCAGATAGGCGAGAGTCTTTCCATCGGGCGAGAAAACGGGCGTCGTATCCCAGGCCGGGTTGGCCTCGGTCAAACAACGGGGAGCCGCCGACCCGTCGACCGGAACATAGTAGAGGTCGAAATCGGTGGACCAGGCTTCTTCCTTCCCGACATCGCGTGCCGTGAAGACAAGGCCTTTTCCATCGGGAGTGAACGCGATCTCCTCCCCTCCGCCGAAAGGCTTGCTGGGCGAGTCGGCGTCCATGGCCGGCATCAAGTCCCTGGCCTCTCCCCCCTTTTTCGGCACGACGAAGACGTGGGAGCGCCGTCCGTCGCTCCAGGTGTCCCAATGACGGACAAAGAGCTTCTCATACAGACGGCCCGTCGCTTTCTGTTTTCCGATCGCATCGATCTTCTGTGCGGTGGCCTCGGCGCTCTGGCCTGGGAAAACTTCCATCGTCACGGCCAAATACTCGCCGGCCGGAGAAACGATCAGGTTCCCGATATCGAGCGGGAGCTTTGTCACCTGCTCCGCCTCTCCTCCGTCGACCTTGATCCGCCAGACCTGGGAAGTTCCGGACCGCGTGGAAAGGAAAAAGACGCACTTTCCGCAGGGTGACCAGCGGGCGTTGAAGTCCGCCGCCTGGTGCGAAGTCAGCCGGCGCAGCCCTTTTCCATCCGTGCCGACGAGCCAGATGTCAGTGCGCCCCCTATTGGCCTCGAGGTCGGTCTCCCGGACATTGAACAGGATCCATCTCCCGTCCGGAGAAACGCGCGAATCCGAGATCCGGTCCATGGCCAGCATGTCATGGACGGTAAGAAGATGAGTTTCACCTGGCGAAGCTTTGGCTTGACCGGCCAACGGACTGACCGCAATAAACGCTCCCACTGCCAGAAACATAACCGCCAAGAATGGCGATGAATCACGACGCATATTCTCACCTCCCGAAAATTATAAAAAGTTTATAACACACCGTTCCGGTTCTCGTCAAAAAAGAAGGGGCCAGAGTTTTCTTTACTTTTTTTGCTTCCGGATTTCTTCCAGGGTTGCTTTCGCCTCCGGCACAAAGGCGAATAATTCCGTGAGTTTTGCGCAGGGGTATTCGGCGCAATAGGCGCAGCTCTTGAGATTCTTGCTCTTGGCGCACTTTCTTATTTCACAGACACTGACCTGACTGAACAAACGCTCAGAATCAGCCAGGCAGCCGTCGCAGTTGATATCTTCCGGCTTGATCGAGGCCTTGAACAACTCTGACCATTTCTTTGCCGTCTCGGCGCGCAATTGGTCATCATTCTTTTGCGTAGCGATATAGGCCGGGCATTCCGTGCAGGTAATCCCACAGTAGGCGATCATCTTTTCATCCGGGTCATCCCTTTTATCCGGTGCATCTTGTGTTTTCTGAGTTGCCGTCCCCCCGGCGGGCGAAGCGAGCGGAAAGCTGAGGCCTGAAAGAGTCAGCCATAAGCAAGTCTTTAGAAATTCTTTTCTCGTCTGATTTTTCATGACATACGCCTCCAAAAAATGATTACTGAGGGCCCTTAGCCAAGATATTCAAGAAAATCAGCAAAAAGTCAATGGGCAGGCTTAAAGCCAGGCATTGTACCCGGGCGTTTCCTCGGACAGACGGAGCGGACCGTAATCCGCCAGAACCTTTCCAGGCCGGATTTCGTATCATAAGGTGTGGAGGGCAAAGCCATGAGATACAGGCATGGATGGATTATTCTTAGCTTCGCCGCCGCCTTGGTCTTGGCCGGCTGCGAGGATATGGGCGATCTCACCACTGACTCAAAGACGGTCGAGGCTGCGGGAGCGGAAGCCGTCGAGGTGAACATCAAGATGGGCGCCGGAGAGCTGCAGATCTCAGGCGGCGCGCAGGCTTTGATGGAAGCGGATTTCACATACAGGACGAGGCGCCGGCCCCCGGAAGTTGATTACCGGGTGGCGGGCTCAAAAGGATTCCTGACCGTCCGGCAGCACAGAGGCGGAACTGTGGTCTTCGGAAGCTCCAGGAACGAATGGGATATCCGGCTCAATAGCCAAATCCCGGCCGACCTCAAAATCAACCTGGGCGCCGGCGAGAGCACGCTCGACCTGGCGGAGGTCGTTCTCCGCTCGCTCACGGTCGACATGGGCGTGGGCGAAATGAAGCTCGACCTCCGGGGCCGGCACGACCGCGACTTGGACGTAACGATCGACGGCGGCATCGGGAGCGGCACGATCTACCTGCCGGCAGAAGCCGGAGCCCGCGTCCGGGTCGACGGCGGGATCGGCTCGGTCGAGGCCCATGGTTTCAGCAAGAACGGTCACGTCTATACGAACGACGCCTATGGGAAATCGCCGGTCACGATCGAGGTCAGCATCGACGCCGGGATCGGCAGCATCGACCTCCGCCTCGATTAAAGCGGCTCGGGGTGGTGGCCTCGAAACCACGCCCGTTTTCCCCAGCGAGGAAAACGGGCTCGATTCGTCGTTCGCTCTTCTCGCCCTTCGGTCGAGAACCCGTGCCCGCTCACTCCTCATACGGGTTTCTCTTCCACTACCCCTCGCCTTGGCTATCAAAGGACTATCCGCTCGCTTTAGACATTTTCCTAAAACGGCTCCTGCTTTAGGTCCTCCTCTCTTTTATCCTCCCACCTATGGAAGCATGTCAGGAGGAGGGGGGATTCATCGCGTATGGGTGTCCAGAAAAATGACAATTTATCTATCGTCCTTAAATTGATATAGTAGGCCTTCCTGTTTTGCCAAATCACCGCCTGGATGGAGGAAAGGATGAAAAGAATCAGCGTTTTTGCCCTCAGCCTCGTTTTGATCATTTCGGCCGTCGCCTGGAGTGAAACCAAGCCGGCGGAAAAAAAGAGCTTTCTGACAACCGAAATCCTATCCGGACTGGAATTCCGGACGATCGGCCCGGCCATCATGTCCGGCCGGATCAGCGATATCGTCATCCACCCGAAGAATCGGAGCGTATGGTACGTGGCCGTTGGCTCGGGCAACATATGGAAGACCGAAAACGCCGGCACGACCTGGACGCCCATCTTCGACGGCCAGGCCTCGTACTCCATCGGCTGCCTGACGCTCGACCCCAACAACCCGGACCTTGTCTGGGTGGGAACGGGAGAGAATGTCAGCGGACGTCATGTCGGGTTCGGCGACGGCGTCTACAAGAGCCTCAACGGCGGCAAGACTTGGACCAACATGGGCCTTTCCAAGTCCGAGCACATCGCCCGCATCCTCGTCGATCCGCGGGACTCCAACACCGTCTTCGTGGCGGCCGAAGGCCCCCTTTGGTCGCCGGGCGGCGAACGCGGCCTCTACAAGAGCGTCGACGGCGGTAAAACCTGGGCTATCTCCCTCGAGATCAGCAAGGATACGGGCGTCACGAGCGCGGAATTCGACCCCGAGAACCCCGACATCCTCTACGCCGCCTCCTACCAGCGCCGACGCTCGGTGGCCGCCTTCTTGGGCGGAGGGCCGGAATCGGCCATCTATAAATCCGAGGACGCCGGGAAGACCTGGCGGAAGCTCACCGTCGGGCTTCCGTCCGGAGACAAGGGAAAAATCGGTCTCGCCGCATCCCCCATCAAGCCCAACGTCGTCTACGCTACCGTCGAGGCCGGCCCCGACGAGAAAGGCTTTTATCGTTCCATGGACAGGGGCGAGAGCTGGGAGAAGCGAAGCTCCTTCATCAGCGGGGGCACAGGCCCCCACTACTACCAGGAAATATTCGCCGACCCCAACACCTTCGACCGCGTCTATCAGATGGACCCGCCCCTCATGGTGACCGATGACGGAGGGAAGACCTTCCGTCAGGTCAACGAGAAAAACAAGCACGGCGACAACCACGCCATGGCTTTCATCAAGGGAGAGCCCGATTACATCCTGAACGGAAGTGACGGCGGCGTGTATGAGACGCGCGACCTCGCCAAGACATGGCGTTTCTTCGACAACCTCCCGGTGACCCAATTCTACAAGCTCGCCCTGGACAACGCGCTTCCCTTCTACAATGTCCACGGAGGCACCCAGGACAACGGCAGCCAGCTCGGCCCCTCGCGCACGCTTAATGCCCACGGCATCGGCAACTCCGACTGGGTCATCACCTACGGCGCCGACGGCTATGCCTGCGCGATCGACCCCGAAGACCCGAACATCATTTACGTCGAATGGCAGAACGGAGGTCTGCTCCGTTACGACAAGAAGAGCCAGGAGACGGTCGGGATCAGCCCCTCGCCCGCCCCTGATGACCCGCCTCTCCGCTTCAACTGGGATTCCCCCGTCCTCATCAGCCCGCATTCCCATACACGCCTCTACTACGCGTCTCAGTTCCTGTGGAGGAGCGACGACCGCGGCAACTCCTGGACAAAGATCAGCCCCGACCTCACCCGGAATATCTTCCGTCTCAAGCAGCCGATCATGGGCAAAACCTGGAGCGCGGACGCCCTCTGGGACCACGGGGCCATGTCGATGTTCTCGACCGTCACCACGATCGACGAATCCCGGCTCCAGGAAGGGCTGATCTACGCCGGCACGGACGACGGCCTCATCCAGGTGACCGAGGACGGCGGCAAGTCCTGGCGGAAGATCGACAAGATCGCCGGCGTTCCGGACTATTTCTTCGTCAACAAGATCAAGGCGTCCAAACATGAAAAGGACACCGTGTTCGCGGCCGTGGACAGCCATAAAACGGGCGACTACAAACCCTATCTCTTGAAGAGCACGGACCGGGGAAGGACCTGGGCGAATATCGCCGGTGACCTTCCGCAACGGACGATCGTCTGGGCCGTCACCCAGGACCACCTCAAAGAAGACCTCATTTTCGCCGGGACCGAGTTCGGCATATACGCGACTCTCGACGGCGGCTCTCACTGGCTGAAGCTCGGCGGGGGCGTCCCGACCATCTCCTTCCGGGACATCGAGGTCCAGGAAAGGGAAAGCGACCTAGTGGGCGCGTCGTTCGGCCGGAGCTTTTTCATCCTCGACGACTACTCGCCTCTCCGCCAGATCAGCGAGGAGTCCCTCCAAAAGGACGCCGTTGTCTTTCCGGTCAAAAAGGCTTTGCAGTATATTCCCTTGAAGCCGATCGATTCGAGCGGCAAAGGATGCCTGGGAGACGGGTTCTTCACCTCTCCCAACCCGCCTTTCGGAGCCGTTTTCACCTATTATCTCAAGGATTCATTGAAATCCCAGGCCGAAGCCCGGCGCGAAGAGGAAAAGAACCTGGAAAAAGCCGGAAAGCCTGTCACTTTCCCCGGCTGGGACAAGCTGAGGAAGGAGGAAGCCGAAGACAAGCCGGAGATCGTCCTGACAATCAGCGACGAGTCCGGGCAGGTCGTCAACCGGATCACGGGTCCGGTGTCCAAGGGATTTCATCGCGTCGCCTGGAACCTCCGCTACCCGCCGGTCGATCCGGTCGAGCTCGAGACGACGGAGCGTGAGGAATGGCGGGGAACCCCGGAAGGGCCACTCGTCATTCCGGGCAAGTTCACCGTATCCCTGGCCAAAAAGGTCGAGGGCGTCCTGACTCCGCTCGGCGAGCCGCAGACATTTGCCGTTGAATCACTGGGCCTGGCCACCCTGCCGGAAAAGGACCGTCAAGCCCTGCTGGCTTTCCAGAATAAGGCCGCCGAGCTGCAACGGGCGATGATGGGCGCCGGAGCGGCCGCCCGGGAAGCGACCGAGAGCTTGCGGTATATGAAAAAGGCGTTGATGCAGACGCCCAAGGCCGACCCGAAGCTTCTGGAGCGGGCGAAGGATTTGGAGAAACGCCTGCAGGATGCTATCCGAATCCTTTGGTTTGATAGGACGGTCATGTTCCGAAATGAAGCCGCTTCTCCCGGATTGATGCAGAGGGTCAGCGCCCAGCTCTCAACAACCTGTCCGGTCACCGAGACGGCCAAGCGCGATTATGAGATCGCCGCCGGGGCCTTTGAAAAGCTGCTGGAGGATATGCGCGTCCTCATCGACCAGGATGTCAAGAAGCTCGGGGACGACCTCGAGGCCGCCGGCGCGCCCTGGACTCCGGGCCGCCGCCTTCCGGTCTGGAAGAAGAAATAGCCGGCGCCGGAGCCGGCGGCCGGCTCGAGCCGCCTATTTGACAAAACGGATATTCCGCCTAAAGATATGCTCAAGTACATATCATGTATCCGTTCCTGGATAAGTTTTTCTTTATCTTCCATTCAGCGCTGATCATTCTCATCCTTATCGGCTGGGCCTGGAAGAGAACGCGGCTGGCCAACCTCGTCGTTATACTTTTGACCGCCTTTTCCTGGTTTATCCTCGGCATCTGGTACGGCTATGGCTATTGTCCAAGCACCGATTGGCACTGGCAGGTAAGGGCTAAATTGGGCATCTCCGACATGCCCACCTCTTACACAAAATTCTTGGTCGATTCCTTCACAGGTTGGAACGTCAGCCAAAAAGTCGTGGATATTGCTACGCTCATCCTGCTCGTCGCCGCCCTCGCCGCTTCGCTCTATATGAACATCCGGGATTGGAGAAAGAGACATGGCCTTGGGCCTTCCGTTTGATCCTATCCAGCGTTCGGAAGAAGCCGAAAAGCTGGTCATGCGAGGAGACAGGAGGCTGTATTACAAATTTCGCGCTGCCCCATATTGCGGAGGCATCGCCACCGCCGATGCCGTCGGCTGCTCTTTCCTCTGTGCTTGCTGCTGGAATTATGGCCGGAATGAAAACCCGGCGCGTTTTGGCAAGTTCTTTTCTCCGGAAGATGTCGCTGACAATCTACTGAAGATTGCCCGCCGCTTCGGCCGGGCAGAAATCAACGAACTGAGAAAGACTCTCGTGGAGAACGGGATTCAGGCTGAGCTTGAACTCGAACGCCTGGAAGCCTATCCCTTTGTCTTGGAAAATATGAGAGAGCGGGGCGTTTCCTTAAAATAAGGATGGTAGCCGGGATTAGCTCGAACGGCAGAATCGATTCTTTCCTGCTTTTAAGAAGCAGGGTGAAGGGTAGATAAAAAGGAGATTAAAATGAAAAAAATTTGGGGAGCGGTCCTTCTCCTTCTTGTGTTTTCACTGGTCCTGACTCTCCTCTTTCACCCGAGGAGGGCGGAGGGCACGGTTTCCGCTGTTCGGCTCACTCCGGCAGACATAAAAGATGTCATCTACAAGGTGAACATAAGGACGGTCACCGTGGAGCTGAACAGAGAAGTCAATGGGGTTTCGAGACTGGCGTTTGTAGATTACAATAAACTCGAAGCGCTCCAACTCATCGAGCTGCTCACCAGCCAAAGAGGACTTGTGGCGAGTGTCGACCCGGACAGAGGCTATGTGTTTGACTACGGCTTTGTCCACCCGACCGAGTGAAATTTCTATAGCCAGCGCGGTGAGAGACTCAACGGGTTTATGGTCTCTCTGGGGATCTCTGTGGCTATGTCCATACCTGCCTAAACACGCGCAGGTAATTTCCGCCTAGAATCTTGCGGACGTCGGCGTCGCCGTGGCCGCGTCTTTTCAGCCCGGCAATGAGGTTCATGACTTCCGGATAATTGCTAAATCCATCGACCATCCGCAGCGGCGAGCGGATGTTCGCGCTGATGTGCTTGTCATAAGCGCCCGTGACATCCTGGTAGGCCGCCTCGCCCCATAAATCAGTGACATGCTCGGGATAAGTCCCAAGGCTCATGTCGGTCCCGATCCCGATGTTGTCGGTCGAGCCGAGGAGCTGAACCACATAGTCAATCTGGTCGATGAAGTCCTCCAGCGTGGGCCGCCGCGTACTCCCCTTCTTGAGGACCATCGGCCCCCAAGGAGACAGCCCGATGACACCCCCTTTGGCCGCGCAGGCTTTGATCTGCTGATCATCGATGTTGCGGGGATTCTCGGCCAGGGCTTTGACGCCGGAGTGGCTGAAGACCACGGGCTGGCTGCTGCGCTCGATGATCTCCAGGCTGGCCCGCCGGCCCAGATGGGAGCCGTCGAGCAGCAGGCCGAGCCGGTTACATTCGCCCACGACCTTCTGGCCGAAGGAAGTCAGCCCTCCGTCGGTCTTGTCCAAGCAGCCATCGCAGAGCTTGTTCGTGGCGCTGTAAGCAAGTATCAGCATACGCAGCCCGAGCCGGTAGAACGCTTCGATGCGGTGCAGTTTATAATCGATAAAATCCCCGCACTGGGAGGCCAGGATCAGGGCCGCCAGCTTATCCTTTTTCGCCCTCTGGATATCCTCCGCCCTTGTTGCGATGAGGATATTGGGATACTTGCGCGCCAGGAGATGCCAGAACATCAATCCCTCAAGGGCTTGGTCGAGCGGAATGTGAGGGTCCCAGGCCGTGACCGCGTAGGCCGTGACGCCGTGGCGGTGGGCTTTTTCAAACTGGGCATCCGGCCAGATCTGCATGCACGAATCGATGAAAATAAAGGGATGATCCTTTTCCAGGATCGGATGGATCCCTTTGTCAGAATCGGGGATCTCCCCGGGTTTCTGACCTGGAGAGGGATATCCGGCCCGGGTCGCCGAGCCGACGGCCGCGACTCCCGAGATCCTGATAAAATCTCTTCTTTTCATGGTCATCCAAACACCTCCTCCAAAAGTCCTTCAATACCGCCAGCTTTCAAGGTCGGCGCCGGCCGGGGCCGTTTTCCGGATGTGTTCGGCCATCTCCGGCAAATGACAGATCGCCAGATTCCGGCCCGGGGGGCAGCCGGACCAGCAATGAGGGGCGCGCTCGCCATACTCGATCGTCCCTTCGAAGGCAGGATCATTGGCGCTCCGCAGGAATTTTTCCAGCAGCATGGTCGCTTCTTCCAGATAGAACGTATCCGTATCGCCCATGTAAACGTGGAGCTTGCCGTTGAGTTTCGGACCGAGCGTCGCCCAATCTCGCTGGATAATGTAGCCGAGGTCATAATTCTCCCGCCAATAGGCAGCGACCTCCTTGTCGATTTTGCCGGTCAAAGGATCATAGAGGGGCCGGGGATAGCCGTCGCTCGCCACCGGTCCGAAGACGGCCTGAAACATATCCAACTGTTGACCCGACCGACCTCGGGTGCCTAGGACAAGCTCGTAGATACTGGCCTGTTTTTGAGTGGCCATGACCTGGTCATCGATGCCCCTCATCCAGGGCCGGCTCGGCTCTTTTTTCCAGGCGCCGTTGGGATAGTAGGCGTTATCGTCGTCGTAGATATTGATCAGCTGGAAATAGCGGAAATCCACCGGATCCGGGCAGAAGACCCAGGCGCCGTTAAACAGGTCGGGATAAAATACCTGGACGGCCAAGGCCCGCCAGCCGCCGGTCGACCCCCCAAAAAGCGTCCGGGCCCAGGGTTCTCCGATGGCCCGGAACTTCTGCTCGACGTAGGGCATGAGTTCCTGTGTCAGCGCGTCGCCGTAAGGTCCCACGTTGACCGAGTTCACGGCATAGGAATCATCGTAGAACGGGCAGGGATCTTGAGGGACGATGAGAAGAAAACGGGGGAAATCCGGCGAAGTCCATTCCTTAAAAAACGAGTTGTCGGGGTTTTCAACGAAGTTGCGCAAGGCCGGCATGAAATGGCTCTGGAGATAGGCCACCGGATACCGGGCGTCCGGGTGGCTGTCGAAGCCTTCCGGCAGAAGAACCAGGGCTCCTAGGTACATGTCGGTCCCCCAGAACCGGCTGACCCGCTCACTCTTAATCTTGACGTTCTTGACGTAACGCGTATCCTTGGGCGGAGGAATCGGGGGGATACGCTCGGTCAGGGAGATGCGGACCGTTCCTCCCAGGGTAGGATCGATCTTCAATTTCTCCGGACGGCTGTAGAGATTCCCGGGCGAAACGTTCCACTGCTGCCCCTCCCACTGGTCCATGTGCATCTTGACGACATGGCCGTCGGAACGGTGGAAAGTTGTGTAAGCATTAAAGACCGCCTGGACGTTATATTCGCCGGCCGGGATGTCCCTGAGGCTGTCGAGCGGGAACCCGAGCGTCTGTTCGTCGATAACGGCCGGCTGGCCGGGCTTCAGCCCTTCGACATCCACACCGAAATAAGGCTGGGGAGAGCGCCAGTTGACGGCGGTTTCCCTCGGCTCATTTTTGAAATCGCTGGAAAAGACAAGGATGACGCGGCCGTCCAGAGGCTGCTTCTCGAGGCTAGCCGGAAAAGAGATCTCGAAGCGAACGCGGGCGGCGTCAGAAGAAGGCCCCGAAAATGAAGGGCCCAGCATCGCGCCGAAGAGCAGCAGCAGGACGAGGATTCTGTTCCATCGCGGCATAACGGAGTCTCCTTTGAATTTCTCTAATCGCTTTTTCCAACCGTATCACTCCCCTTAGACCTCTGTCAATTCCCATTTCTGTTGTATAATGAGGCGTCGGAGGAGATTCCGCTATGAAGAGAATGGCCCTGGCGTTATTGATCATAGCGGCCTGCGGCTGGGGTGCCTTCGCCCAGACGGAAGAGCCCATCGTTACAGTCAAGGTCGTCCCCTCCCTTGAGGTCCTCAGACCCGGCCGGCCCTATCCCTTTGTCCTCGAGATTGCGATCCGCTCTCCCTATCACATCAACGCCGACATGCCGACAGAAGATTACCTCATCGGCACAACGGTCGGCTTCAAGGCCGTTCCGGGCGCGACATTCGGCAAACTCACCTTCCCTCCGGCCGAGATGAGGCGCTTTAGCTTCTCGGAAAATCCTTTGGCTGTCTACGAAGGGACAGTAAAGGTTACAGCCGAAATCACTCTGGCCGCTGACTTCAAGGGAAACGATGTCTCCATCGAGGGCACGGTCGGCTTCCAGGCCTGCAACGACGAGTCCTGCCTTCCTCCTGCCGAGGCGGAGTTCAGCCGGAGACTGCCCGTGGAGGGAGCATCCGGGGCCGGGCCGACCACCTTTCCGGCTGCGAATGCGAAAGACGACCATTCGACGACCGTTCAATTAAAGGCGATCACCGAAAAGCCCGATCCTCAGCAGGCGAAAGATGCCCCGGCGATAGGGAACAAAACGGCCTCTCCATTCGAAGGCAAGGCCTTGCTGCCGCTTTATCTCCTCGTCTTTCTCGGCGGGCTCGCCTTGAACCTCACGCCCTGTGTTTATCCGCTCATCCCCATCACCATCAGCTATTTCGGCGGCCAGTCCGAAGGCAAGAAAGGCGGCGCCGTCCTCCACGCCGTCCTGTATGTCATCGGCATGGCCATTACCTACTCTGTCCTGGGCAGCATCGCCGCCTTCACCGGCAGCCTCTTCGGCGCCGCTCTTCAATATCCCGCTGTGCTCGTCACTATCGCGGGGATCCTGATCCTTCTCTCCCTGAGCATGTTCGACGTTTACGAGCTCCGGATGCCGGCCTTCCTCAACCGGCTCGCCGGCGGTTCGCAAAAGGGCTACCTCGGGACTCTTTTCATGGGTCTTACAGTCGGGATCGTAGCCGCTCCGTGCATCGGCCCTTTCGTCCTCGGCCTCCTGACCTATGTGGGGAACCGGGGCTCGGTCCTTCTCGGGTTCTCGCTTTTCTTTGTCCTGGCCCTGGGTTTGGGAGTGCCTTTCCTCTTTCTTGGGATTTTCTCCGGCAGCTTGAACAAGCTCCCGCGTTCCGGCGCCTGGATGGTCTGGGTCCGCAAGATCTTCGGGTTCGTCCTGATCGCCATGGCCATCTATTTCCTGAAGACGCTGTTCCCGACGGCCCTCCTCTATCACCTCTCCCTGGCTTTGACCATGTTCGTCGCCGGCCTCTATCTGGCCTGGCTGGAGCCGACCCAGACCCCCGGTAAAGCGTTCCGCACGGTTCGCACCGTCGTCGGGATCATCTTTTTCGGGGTTGCGCTCCTCCTTGCCTCTTCCGGCGTCCAAGGTTATCTGGATGAGGGGCTGGCGGCGGCCAAGGGTGGAGCCCCGATGAATGCCATCGCTTGGTCCTTCTACTCGGAAGAAAAACTGGACGAGGCTGCGGCCGCCGGCCGCCCCGTCTTCATCGACAGCTTCGCCGACTGGTGCATCCCCTGCAAGGAGATGGACAAGCTGACATTCAGCCGCCCCGAGGTGATCGCGCTTTCCCGCGAGTTCGCGATGCTCAAGGCCGACCTCACCTCGAACAAGGACCCCGGGGTCGGGGAATTCTACAAGAAATATGGGATAAAGGGCGTTCCCACCCTAATCTTCTTAAAGCCTGACGGCGCCGAGATCGAAGAGCTCCGCGGCACCGGGTTCGAGTCCAAGGATGTTTTCCTCGCCAAGATGAACCGCGCCCTCGGTCTCAGCGGAAAGAGATAGGCATCCGGCCGCGTTTCTTGACACTCCCCGGCGTTCGTTGATATAGTCAAAGAGAGGCGTCCTGCCAATGACACTCCTACCCTGCTGACCAAGGAGAACCGGATGAAGAGAGCGCTCCTTTTTCTCCTCCTTATCTCTTTGGCCGTCCCAGGGTCAGCCCCGGCCAGCGCTCAGACGACAGAACCCCTCTTGTCCAGGGAGGAGCTCCGGGCGCTCAACAACGAGATCTCGGGCGAGCTGGCCCAGGACTATATCCGGGACATCAGTCGGTTCCACCGCCTCCAGCCGAGCCGCAGCTACAGCCTGGCGGCTGAATGGGTGGCCGAGAAGGCAAAAAAGCTAGGCTTCTCCGATGTCCGGATCGAGAAGTATCCCGCCGACGGGAAAACCCATTATTTCATGTACGATTCCGTCCCGGCCTGGGATGTCGAGTTTGCCGAGTTATGGATCGTCGAGCCGAACGAGGAGAAACTGACGAGCTTCGAGGAAATCCCTCTATCCGTGGCCATCGGGAGCTCCAGCTGTGATCAGGAGGGTGAGCTCGTTTTTATCAGCGAAGGGACCGCTCCACAGGATTATGAAAAAGTCGATGTCAAGGGCAAGGTCGTTCTCGCCACAGGCCCAATCGGCCCCGTAGCCGGCCTGGCCGTGGACCGCTTCGGCGCCCTGGGAGTCGTAACCATCAACCAGCGCTTCGCCGATGACGAGCCGGATAACATAAGCAGCCTGCGGATCAACACGAACACGCCCTCCTTCGGTTTCGGGTTGTCCCACCGGCGAGGCAACGAGCTCAGGGACCGCATCCTGCGCGGAGAAAAATTCACGGTCCGGGCCAAAGTCAAAGCCGAGACCCATCCCTATTTCTACGAGAACGTCATCGCCACTCTTCCGGGGTCCGACCTGGCGGCTGAAGAGGTCCTCCTCACGGCCCACCTCTGCCACAACAAGCCCGGGGCCAATGACAATGCCTCGGGCTCGGCCTGCCTCCTCGAAGTGGGCCGCGCCCTGCGCCGGCTCATCGACGAGGGCAAGCTGCCGAAGCCCAAGCGGACGATCCGGTTCCTCTGGGTCCCGGAGATGTCCGGCAGCATCGCTTACGTCGCCCGGCATCCTGAGGTTAGTGGGCAGGCCATCGCCGGCCTCAACCTGGACATGGTCGGGCAGTATCTGAACGATAACAACTCCACGTTCTTTCTTCATCTCACGCCCCACTCCCGCCCCCACTTTATCAACGACCTCCTCATAAACCTCACGGAATTCGTGACCGAAAACAACGTCCAGGCGTTGATGAGCGAACCGGCCTTCGCCGTTCACTCGCTCAGCGGGAGCCGGGATGCCTTCCGGTCCCGGATCATGGGGTACACGGGCGGGAGCGACCAGGTGATCTTCAATGACGGCCTGATCGCGGTCCCTTTTGCCTTTTTCCTTGTCTGGCCCGACCGCTATTACCATACGAGCGGCGACCAGCCCGAGAAGTGCGATCCCACGCAGCTCAAGCGCTCGAGCCTGCTCGCCGCCGCGGCCGCGGTTTTCCTCATGGACGACAGCCCGGAAAGAGCCCGCAGGCTGGCCGGAGAGAGCGCCTCCCGCGCCGAAGCGAGGATGGCCGGAGAGCTGAGGCGGGGTTTCGACCTCATCGGCAAGTCCGAGGCGGGCGGAGTTCACGGCGCATACAAAGAGGCCGTGAATTGGCTAAACCGGGCCTTGGAGCATGAGGGTGCCGGACTGGGCAGTCTGAAGAACTACTCCGCCAGGGACAAGAACGTGGACGCCTATATAGGGGAGACGACCGTAAAGTTCAAAGAGGAACAGCCTCTCCGCCTCAAGGACCTGGAGAGGTATTACTCTCTGACCTGCAGGGACCGGAATATCCCTCCCCAGAAGCTCTCCCTAACGGAAGAGGAAAAAAGAGCGGCCCGGATCATTCCGCGGCGGGATGCCGGGCTCAAAGGCCCTGTGGGAAGAGGCTATCTGAGGGAAAAACTCAAAGACAGCGCGGAGAGCTTCAACCTGCCCATATTCCGGCAGAACGGCCTCGTCACCTACGAAATCCTGAATTTTATCGACGGAAAGAATAGTCTCCTCGACATCCGGAACGCGGTGAGCGCGGAGTTCGAGCCGCTGCCGTTTCAATGGGTCGAGGATTACATCCGGCTTCTCGCCAGAGCGGGAATCGTAAACGTGGAAAAATAAAAACCCAGAGGAGGGATGGATCATGAAAAAACAGATCATCATAGGCTTGTCAATTTGCGCTTTTGTAGCGCTTTTCCTGAAATCGGGCACCACCGCGCCGGAAAAAGAGGAATTCATCGCCCGGGTTCTCCAGGGTGGAATGCAGTATTCGGAGACCACGAGAAAGATCAAGATCACAATCGACGGCTACACGACCGAAGAAGAAGTCCTGAATCTCATCGGGACGATGAACGAGCAGGGTTATCAACCCTTTATGGACGCCTTCCGGGCGCTCAACAAGGGGACTTTTTTCCCCATCGGCGGCCGCGGCATCAAGCTCATCCTCCACGGGGCCCACAGTTATCCCACGGAAAAAGGAAGAAAGATCCTCCTTTTCACCACGAGACAGACCTGGGATGTCAATGCGAACGTGCGCACCGACCCCCGGTTCTCCTACATGGTCATCGAACTCTTAGTCGACAACAAGGGAAAGGGAAACGGCAATATTTATGAACAGGCCAGCATCAAGCTGACTCCGCAGCGGACGTTCGAGATGGACGGATACAACGCGCCGCCCATGCAACTCTGGGACGTCCAACTTTCGAAATAGCCGGCAGCGCCTACTGCTTGGTTTTGAGGGGCTTTGCGGAATCCTCAAAGAATCGCTTTTGAAGCTCCAGCGTGACCGTGTCCTTCTTAACTGAGCGGATCATCTCCGCCAGGAGCCCGGCTTCCAGGTTGAGGAGGGCCTCCCCGAATTCCTTGCTCCCGAAGCTTCCGTCTCCGCGATAATGGTGGGGCTGGCCGGCGTACCACCAGATGCCGGTGTAGGCATGCCGGAGATGGGCGAGCCGCTTCTGGTCTTCACCGCTCTGCTGGCCGGCCCTGTCCACGTGGGCGAGATCGGGCCTATGAGCCATCATGACCGAGGTCTCTTCTTCCCCGGCATGGCCGTCGATCGTCGTCTTGCGCAGCTTCTTCAAGGCCTCTTCCATGGAACTGTCATCCGAGGGATCGAACAGAAATACGGCGTAGTCTTTCTTGGAAGCCAGCTGGATCTGGCAGAAAAAACGCAAGAAATATTCGCTTCCGCCGTGCCCGTTGACCAGGACGATCTTCGTGATCCCGTTGCGGCCGAGTTCATCGCACGTCTCCTGGAGAAGGTCGAGCATCATCCGGGTGCTGTAGGCGATCGTCCCCGGCTGGTGCTTGGCCTCAAAGATCTGTCCGGCATAATAGGCCGGGTAGATGATCGTATACTCCTGCTTGGCCGCCCGGAGCGCCACCTCCCGACAGTCGATCAGGTCTGTGCCCAGGGGAAGGTGGGGACCGTGCTTTTCCAGGATGCCGACCGGGATGATGCAGGTCGACTCTGACTTGGCGACGGCCTGGACAAACTCCGGGGCTGTAAGCTCCTCGTAGAATACCGGCAGGGCGGCCTCCGGCCTGGCCGGTTCCTGAGACAATACGGCCGCTGAAAAGAGAAGGATAGTTGCTGCCACCCCTAGAATTCCCTTGATAATGTTCATGGCTTTTACCTCCATTGTTATCTTTTTCGCTTATATAGCTGAAGACGGTTTAAGTCAACCATGTGGGCCCTTCGTCGGCGCCATGCAGCCGGTCTCCGGCTTCACGCCCGGACTCAGCGGCCGCGGCGACAATCCCACTCTTTGCTCAAACTTTTGACCTTGGTTCGGGGCTGTGGTATAAGCGCTCAAGGAGGGAAAAACATGAAAAGAGCAATCTCCGTCAAGATCTTTCTGATGATCTTGATCTTCGGCGCGTTCCCGCGTGACGGACGGCCGCAGGCCCAGAGCGCCGCCGCGCCGGCGGAACAGACCTACACCGTCAAGATCGATTTCGATGTCCGGGTCAAAATGCGCGATGGAGTTGAACTCTCGGCCGATCTGTGCCGGCCCGATGCCGAGGGAAAATTCCCGGTCATCCTCTCGCGCACCCCCTACACCAAGCCGGGCTCCGTGAAGAATGGACGTTATTTCTCCGAGCATGGATATGTTTTTGTGGCCATGGATGTCCGCGGCCGGGGTGACTCTGACGGGAAGTTCATGCCCTACCGGAATGACGGCCAGGACGGCTATGACGCCGTCGAATGGTGCGCAGCGCAACCCTGGTCGACCGGGAAGGTCGGCACGATCGGCGGTTCCTATAACGGGCGGATCCAGTGGCTGACTGCCGTGCTCCAGCCGCCTCACCTGACGACGATGATCGCCATGGTAACGCCGTCCGATCCTTTCGTCGAGTGGCCCACGGGAACTCATCTACCCATGGACATCAGCTGGTATCATTTCACAGCGGGCCATGTCTCTCAAAATATGGAGGCCGTGGATTGGACCAAGATCCAGAAGCACCTCCCCCTCTACACGATGGACGAAGCCGTGGGCCGGCCGTCCCGTTACTGGAAGGAGGATCTCGACCATCCCCAGCTCGACGATTATTGGGAGGCCATCCGCTACCAGAACAAGTACGACCGGGTCAACGTGCCTGTCCTCCATATCTCCGGCTGGTACGACGACGAACAGATCGGGACTCCGCTCAACTTCATCGGGATGACGACCAAGGGTTCGCCGGATGTCCGGAACAAGCAGAAGCTGCTGATGGGGCCGTGGCCGCATGCCATCAATTCGACTTCCAAGCTCGCCGAGGTCGATTTCGGACCGACCGGAACGATCGACCTCAACGGTTATTGGCTTCGCTGGTTCGACTACTGGCTCAAGGACAAGGATACTGGAATCGTGTCCGAGCCCCCGGTCCGGATCTTTGTCATGGGCGAAAACAAGTGGACCGATGAGGCGGAATGGCCCATCGGCCGGACCCGGTGGACCAAGTATTTCATCCACAGCCAGGGCCGGGCCAACAGCCTTTTTGGGGACGGCACACTCTCGACGACTTTGCCCGCGGCCGAGCCCGCTGATTCTTACACCAGCGACCCTGAACACCCGGTGCCGTTTATCACCGAGCCGTCCTTCGCTCAAATCGGGAGCGCCGAGGATTACCGCCCGGTCGAACGGCGGGACGACGTCCTCGTCTATACGAGCGAGCCGCTGGCCGAAGACCTGACCGTCTGCGGACCGATCAAGGTCGAGCTCTATGCTTCGGCATCAGCCAAGGACACGGACTTCATGGGCCTGCTGATCGACGTCTGGCCGGAGGGCTATGCCCAGCGGCTGATCGACGGCATGGTCCGCGCCCGCTATCGGGAGGGCATGGACAAGGCCTCGCTGATCGAGCCGGGGAAAATCTATGCCTATTCACTGGATCTCTGGAATACCTGTCAGACCTTCAAGAAGGGGCATCGCATCCGGCTCCAGATCGCGTCATCGGCCTTTCCCAAGTACGACCGCAACGCCCAGACAGGAGACAACCTGGCCAGGGCGACAACGCTCCAAAAGGCCGAACTGAGGATCTACCACGACAAAAGCCATCCCTCTCATATCATCCTTCCGGTGGTCCCCAAGAAATAAGGGATTGTTGACAGGGCCGGACCTCTGAAGATATATTCGGCGGGGAAGAAGGAGAGGTTTGGCGGAAAGGAGAGACAAATGAAGCCCAAATATGTCGGATCAGAAGTTCCTGTCGGCTGCGCCGCCCATGGAATGAGCCGGCGCCGGTTTTTGACCGGGTGCGCCGCTTGCGCCGGAGCGGCCGGGCTTATGGCAGCGCCGAAGTGGCTTCGCGCCGCCGGCGGCAAGGGCCCCAAGATTCGCATCGTCTACGCTCTTCACGGCCCCAAGCAGGAGGTCCCCGATTGGCCTAACTTAGGGTTCGATTTCGTGCCGGTCATGGAGCGCACCAATGCCGCCTTGACCAATCGCTTCAAGGACTATACCTTCCTCCCGGCAATGGCGGCCGGTGAAGAACAGGCCAAGAAGATCTTGGAGGAAGATAAGAACGGAGATATCGACGGCTACATTGTCTACCAGATGAACTGCTGGAACCGCGTCGCTCAGACGATGGTGGCTTCCGGCAAGCCTGTGCTCTATGCCGATTTCCAATACGCAGGGAGCGGCGGGTTTTTGGTCTACACCGCAGGTTTCATGCGCGAAGGACGTTCCAACCTGGGATTCGTCGCCTCCTCCCGGCCTGACGACCTTTTCGGGGCGGTCCAGCTCTTCGAAGCGGCCAAGGCGGCCGGCCCATCTTTCGATTTCGCTGCCGCGACCGCCAAAGTACGCACGTCGCGAACTCCCCGTCCAGGGGACCTTGCCTGTTTCCCGGACAAGCTCAAGACCCTTCCTGTTGAAGAAACCATCCGCCGGATGAAGGCCGCGAAAATTATCGCCGTCCGGGGGCCCGAAGCCGATCCCGAGACCACTATGATGGGGATCCCGGTGGTCTATATCCCGTTTTCCGAGCTCAACGCAGCCTGGGCGGCAGCCGACAAGGATGAAGCCCGGGCCATCGCCGAGGGCTGGACGAAGACCGCTTCCCTGGTCGAAGGCGTCTCTCGAGACGAGCTCGTCAACTCGGCGGCCATGTACCTGGGCCAGAAGGCCGTGTTGAAGAAGCATGGCGCAAACGCCATCACGATCAACTGCCTGGGCGGGTTCTACGGGGGACATATCCACGCTTATCCCTGCCTCGGATTCCACGAACTGCTCAACGAGGGCCTGATCGGCGCCTGCGAGTGCGACGTCCCGTCAACCGGGGCCATGGTCGCCCTGACAACCCTGAGTCAAGGCCGGCCCGGATATATCTCCGACCCGGTCATCGACACCGCCAAACGCCAGATCATCTACGCCCACTGTGTGGCCTCGAACAGAGCTTTCGGGCCGAAAGGCGAAGCCAATCCCTTCGAGATCCTCACCCATTCCGAGGACCGCCAGGGCGCTTCGGTCCGGTCGGCTCTTCCCGTGGGCTATCTGACGACGACGGTCGAGATCTCCGACCCGCGGAAGGAGATCATCCTTCATCAGGCCAAAGCGGTGGGCAATGACCCGGACGACCGGGCCTGCCGGACCAAGCTGGCCGCCGAACCCCTGGGTGACATCGAGAAGCTGTTCACGATGTGGGATAAATGGGGCTGGCACCGGGTGACTTTCTACGGCGACCTCAAAAAGCCCGTTTACGACCTGGCCGCGGCTCTCGGCTGGACCGTGGTCGAAGAAGCTTGAAGATTTCGGGCTCTCCAGATCGGCCGTTCTGATCGCGCCCGGGGGCGATCAACCTGTTATCATGCGGGCGGCGGAGGCGAGGAGGACCATCCCTTTCTCCACGGCTGCGGCGAAGAGGAAGTACTTCCCCATGAACCCGGCTGTCGGCGGAATCCCGGTGAGAGAGAGCAGAAGGACAAGTATGCAGCCGGCCGCAAGCGGCGACCTGGCCGCCAGGCCGCGAAGGTCGGAGATATCCTCGCCAAAGCCGGCGTCTTTCCGGACGAGCAGGGCCAGGCCGAAAGCGGCCGCGTTCATGAATACATAGACGAAAATGTAGAACAGGACGACCAGCCCCTGGAGAACCGCCCCATAACCGGTCTCCCCCGTCAGCCCGAAAGCAAGGGCCATTCCAAGGAGCATGACCCCCCGAACTCAAGGTCCCCAGAAAGAAATATTTGATGCCTGCCTTCTGCTATCTGAGCGTAACTTGACAGCCCAACTCATGATAATTTATCGTCTTTGACGATCGCAGCCGAGAAAAGGAGTCCATATATGCCTACCTATCTTTCCCAGAGAAAGGGCAGATCTTTATTTATTCTCATTCTAATCAGTACTTGTCTTTCGTTTGGCGCCGGTTCTCTCCTCGCGCAGACGCCCGCAAGACGACTGCTCACAGCTGACGATGTATACCGCATGAAGGAGGTCGGCGATCCGCAGGTTTCCCCGGACGGCCGGTGGATCGCCTACGCCGTCACAAGCATAGACCGCGAGGCCGATAAGCTGCGAAGCGCTATCTGGATGGTCAACTGGGACGGCACGCAGGATTTGCAGATCACCAATGGGCCGGACTCGGACTCATCGCCGCGCTGGAGCCCGGATGGAAAGTATCTGGCGTTTCTTTCTGCTCGTCCCGCCGAGGGCAAGGCGCAGATCTGGCTGCTCGATCGACGCGGCGGCGAAGCGAGCCAACTGACGAATGTCAAAGGTGAAATCGGCAGCTATGAATGGTCGCCGGATAGCCGGCGGCTCGTGCTGGTCATGCGGGACAGCGAGGAGGGCACAGGCGAAGAACCCGATCGCAAAGCTAAAGCGCCGAAGCCGATCGTCATTGACAGGTACTACTTCAAGCGCGACATCGAGGGCTATCTCACCGCTTCGTCCCTCGATCATCTCTATCTTTTCGAGGTTGAGAGCAAAAAGCTGGAGGCCCTGACCGGCGAAAAGAATTTTGATGAGACCGATCCGGCCTGGTCCCCCGCCGGATCGCAACTCGCGTTTTTCAGCAACCATGCGAAGGAGCCCGACAAGACCGGGACGACCGATATCTTTATCGTCGAAGCGCGCGCCGGAGCGGAGCCGCGAAAGCTGCTCACCATCTGCAGGCCTGACCAGCAGCGGTTGGTCTGGAGTCCGGAAGGCCGGATGCTCGCCTTCCCCCAGGGTTTTGAGTCGACGTTCAATTTCTACAACCAGGATCGGCTGGCCGTCGTGCCCGTCGCGGGCGGCGAGCCGCAGACGCTCACCGCCAGGCTCGACCGCAGCGTGTCGCAGGCCGAGTTCATGCCGGACGGTTCCGCACTGACTTTTCTGGTGGAAGACGACCGGCGTATGTATCTGGGGAAGGTCGCCGTTGGCGGCGGCAACGTGGAGCGCCTGAGCGACGGCGGCGCCGTCCTCAGCAAACGCGTGAGCGGCGGCGGGCATACGGCTGTCGCGGCGGCGACGGATTCGTCGGCGACGGAGATCTACGCGCTCGAAAACGGAAAGCTGCGCAAACTGACCGCCCACAACGACGCCCTTCTTGCCGAATCGCAGCTGGGGGCCGTCGAAGACATCAGCTTTGAGAGCAAGGACGGCACGGAAATCCATGGCCTGATGGTCAAGCCCCCCTCGTATGAGGCGGGGAAGAGATATCCCGCGTTGGTGTGGATCCACGGCGGCCCGACCATGCAGGACGACCATGCGCTTCTGTTCGATCTGTATCCGCTGCAGCTCGAGCGGCAGTTCTTTGCGGCGCACGGCTATGTCGTTCTGGCGATCAACTATCGTGGCAGCAGCGGACGTGGCGCCGAGTTCACGCGAAGCATCCTCGCCGATTGGGGAAACAAAGAGGTCGCCGATGTGCTCGCCGGCGTCGACTACGCTCTGCGAATGGGGATCGCGGACCCTGAGCGGCTCGGCATCGGCGGCTGGAGCTACGGCGGCATCCTGACGGACTACACGATCGCGACGGACACCCGGTTCAAGGCCGCCATCAGCGGGGCAGGCAGCGCCCTCCAGCTCTCGATGTACGGGAGCGACCAGTACGTCCGACAGTACGAGCAGGAAATCGGCCTCCCCTGGAAGGCCCCGAACGCTTGGATCCGTCTCTCCTATCCGTTCTTCCGAGCCGACCGGATCAAGACGCCCACATTGTTCATAGGCGGCGAAAAGGATTTCAATGTCCCCATCATCGGCAGCGAGCAGATGTATCAGGCGCTGAGAACACTCGGAGTTCCCACGCAACTGGTGATCTATCTGGGGCAGTACCACATACTCACGCGGCCGAGTTACATTCACGAGCGTCTGGAACGGTACTTGGCCTGGTTTGATAAGTACCTAAAGGGCCCGAAGTAGGATCACCCGCGACCGAACGATTTTCTCGATAAGATATTCCATTTCCAAACTTCTTTTTCTTGACTTCGAGGTGAAGGCAAATATATCCTCTTGGGAAAGGGATCAACATGAAACACCATAAAATGCGGCGTCTCGGCGCGGCGCTGGCCCTAATGGCGGCGCTGACGGGAGGTGTCTTCGCCCAGGAGACTGCGAACCTTTCCGATGAGCAGGTTAAGGAGCGGCTCGGTTTCCTGGAAAACGCCTTGGTATCGGCCCAGCCGCGGGCCAAACTCTGGTGGTACGGCTGGATCGCCGGCTATTCGACCGCCGCGGCCGTCCAGGGGGGTCTGGCCGCGGCTAATTGGGAGAAGACAGGGGACGATAAGGACTTTGCCGAAGACATGCTCGTGGGCGCGGCCACTTGCGCTCTGGGAGCGGGAGGCCTCTTGATAAGCCCGTTTGTGCCGGCCTATGGGCCCTCCGCGCTTCAATCCATGCCGGAAGGGACTCCGGAGGAGCGCCGGGCCAAGCTCCTCAAGGCCGAAGAACTCATGCGCGCATCCGCCAAACGGGAAAAAGACGGCCGGGGCTGGCTGACCCACGGCCTTAACCTCGGCGTCAACGCGGCCGCCGGTCTTGTCACCGTATTGGTCTTTGACCGGCCCTGGTCCGAAGGGCTGCTGACTTTCGCTATCAGCGAGAGCGTATCTCTCCTCAATATCTTTTCCCAACCTACCCGGGCCCGGCGGGACCTGAAGAACTACGAAATCAGGTTCCTGGGAAAGCCGGGGAGCTATCGGGGAGGAGCGGCCGGACCGACCTGGTATTTCAGCGTTCACCCCGGCGGTATCAGCTTCAGAATGCAGTTCTGACCGGCAGCCGAGGAGGACAACTTGAAGGAACAAACTTCTTTCCGGGCCTACGGCTACCGCTGGATAGTCCTGGCGTCCTTTGCGTTCATGGGAGTCATGAACCAGGTGCTCTGGATCACCTTCGCCCCCATCACCAGCACCGCCGCGGCCTTTTATCACGCCTCCGACCTGATGATCGGCCTGCTGTCGATGGTCTTCATGGTTGTTTTCATCATCATCTTCCTGCCTTCCGCCTATGTCATCGACACCCGGGGCTTCCGGGCGGCTGTGGGAACCGGCGCCGTGCTGACCGCCGTCTTCGGCCTGACAAGAGGATTGTTCGCCTCGAACTTCACTATGGTGTTCATCTCCCAGGTCGGGATCGCCGCCGGCCAGCCCTTCATCATCGGGGCCATCACCAAGGTGGCCGCCCGCTGGTTCCCGGTCGAGGAAAGGGCCACGGCCTCCGGGATCGGAACGCTGGCTCTCTATCTCGGACCTCTCCTGGCCATGTTTCTCACTCCCCAGCTCGTCCTGAGCATCGGGATCCCGAAGACCCTGCTTATCTATGGAGTCGCTTCGGCCGCCGCCGCCATTCTCTTTTTATTGGCCGCCCGCGAGCACCCGCCTACGCCGGCCGGTCCGGATGAACGGGTCCTGATGTTCGACGGCCTCCGTTCCATGCTCAGGCAGCGCCATTTTTTATTCCTGATGATCGTCTTTTTCATCGGGCTCGGCATGTTCAACGCTATTTCCACCTGGATTGAAGACATCATCCGTCCCCGCGGCTTCACTATCTCCCAGGCCGGCCGGCTGGGCGGCCTGATGCTCGGCGGCGGCATTGTCGGGGCGGTCGTCGTCTCGCTTCTTGCCGATCGCTATCGGCGCCGAAAGCCTTTTATCCTTCTGGCCCTCATCGGGCTCATCCCCGGCCTCGTCGGCATGACCTACGGCACCGCCTCCTGGTTGTTGCTTGTGTCAGGCTTCACTTTTGGCTTCTTCCTTCTGAGCGCGGGGCCGGTCGGCTTCCAGTACGCCGCCGAGATCACCCACCCGGCCCCGGAAGGGACATCGAACACTCTGCTCCTGCTGATGGGCCAGGTCTCGGGGATTCTCTTCATCCTGGGCATGGACGCGCTTAAGGCACGACCATCCGGAGCGATGACGACCTCGCTCCTCATCTTGATTGTCCTCAGCTTGATAAACATTATTCTGGCGGTCACCCTTCCCGAATCGCCGATCCATAAGA
>CAYGXD010000012.1:0-47955 GCA_964353705.1 uncultured Eubacteriales bacterium
CTGCTTAAGGCTCCTGGAGAAAAGGAGAAAGGGTTTATCCCTGAGATCCGATCCTATATTCTGGCCCTGGCCAACGGATCCGAGGTCAGGGTCGAGGACCACTTCGCTCCTGAGGCCCGTCTTCTCAAGGGGGTAGCGGGCTCCTGGGAAGTGGCGATCCCCCCGGAAGGAGCGGCCGGCCTGGAGTCTGAGCGGGCCAGGCTGGAGAAGGAGATCAAGAAAGTCGAGGCCGAGATCGAGAAGCTCGAAGGACGCCTTCAGAAAAAGGATTTCCTCGAGCGGGCGCCCGGGCCGGTCATCGCGGAGGCCAAGCAGAGCCTCCTCGGATCCCGCGACAAGAAGGCCAAGCTTCAGAAGAGCCTGGACGATCTAAAGGCATAGCCGCAGCCTGCGGTCCTCCCATGACCATTGGAAAGACGATTCACAGGTTTTCCACCTGTCCCTCGACCAACGATCTGGCCAAACGGCTGGCCCGGGAGGGCTCGGCCGAGGGGACGGTAATCGTCGCCGAGGAGCAGACGGAGGGCCGGGGAACCAAGGGGCGGACCTGGCACTCACCCGGCGGTCAAGGATTGTATGCGTCGGTCATCCTGAGGCCGCGGCGTCGCGACCTCTCCCTGCTTCCTCTCACTGCGGGAGTAGCCTGCCTGGAGGCCGTCCGGGAGGCGACCGGGCTCCGGGCCGCTCTCGAGTGGCCCAACGACATCGTCTGGAAAAACCGCAAGCTCGGCGGCATCCTGTGCGAGGGCGAATTCCTGGGAAACACGGTGAGTTTTGCGGTCCTGGGTATTGGTCTGAACATAGGCCAGAAAACAGCTGACTTCCCCTCCGCTCTCCGGAGGACGGCGACTTCTCTTCGGCTCGCCCTGGGCCGGGAGGTGGACAAGGCGGCGCTCGAGAAGGCCCTCTGGACGGAGCTCGGCCGCTGGTTTTCGGCCTGGGTTTGCGGCCGCAAAGAAGAGATCGTCCGGGCCTATGAATCCGGGCTGGTTATCCGGACCGGAGCGGCCGTCAAAGTCCGGAAGGAGGGAGAGGCCCGGCGCGGCATCTACCAGGGAATTGACCTTCGGGCCAGGCTGAAGATTGAAGTTGGGGGAGAGCCGGTCCTCTTTTCACCGGCAGAAATCTTGGCGATCGATTATAATTGAGGTGCGCCCTGGAAAAGGAGGGATTGACCATGCTTCTGGCCATAGACATCGGCAACACGACGGTGGCCATAGGTGTTTTTGAGGGGAAGAAACTGCTCAAGGAGTGGAGGATCCGCTCTGTGCGGGAGAAGACCGCCGATGAGTACGGGATCACGCTGCTCGAACTCCTACGCACCTCGGGACTCGATCCCCTGGCCATCAAGGGGGCTGTGCTTTCGAGTGTTGTCCCTCCCCTGACGCCGGCTTTCCAGACTTTGAGTCAGCGTCTCTTCGGAGTGAAGGCCATGGTCGTCGGTCCCGGCCTGAGGACCGGGATGCCCATCCTCTACGAGAATCCCGGCGAAGTCGGTGCCGACCGGATAGTCGCTTCCGTCGGCGCGTTCGAGAAGTACGGCGGGCCCTGCATCGTCGTGGACTTCGGCACGGCCACCACCTTCGATGCCGTCACGGCCAAAGGCGAGTATCTCGGAGGCGCCATCGCCCCCGGGATACAGATCTCGGCCGAGGCCCTCTACCTGCGGACAGCCAAGCTGCCGAGGATCGAGGTCGTCAAGCCGAAAAAATCCATTGGCAAGACGACGGTCGCCAGCATGCAGTCGGGGATCTATTTCGGTTATATCGGGCTGGTCAACAACATCATCGCCGAGATCAGCAAGGAGATCGGGACGCCGCCCAAGATCGTCGTCACCGGAGGGTTCGCTTCTCAGTTGGGGGCCGAGATCAATGTTCCCCATCATCAGGAGCCCCATCTGGTCCTCGAAGGGCTGCGGATCCTCTTTGATAGGAACAAGGAGGAGAGACCGGCAGCCTGAGGCCGGGAAACGGCCGAGCCGGGGACGCCCATGCCAAGCGAAGCGAAGAGGAACTTCTATTTTCAGGAAATCGCCAGGGTGTTTTTCGGCCTCCGGGGAGCGCCGTTCGTCCTCTCCTCGAGCGACATGGTGATGATCTCCTCCTGGGAGGAGAGGGGCATCCCATTGCGGATCGTCCTGGAGGGGATGGAGAGGGCCTTTGAGAGATACAAGAAAAGGGCCATCGGGGGACGGAGAATGTACTCTCTCTCTTATTGCGGGCCCGAGATCCTGAAAGCCTACGCCGAGTTCAGGGATAGAGGGATCGGCCAGTCCGAAAAAGGAGAATCCCGGGAGGACAAGAGAAAAAAAATCTTGGCGGAGGTTCAGCGGTTCCTGGCGTCCGCGCCTCCTGGTACCGGTTTTCTCGGCGACGTCTACCGGGAGGCTTTGGTCGTGCTCGGCCGGAGAGGCGCCCCTGAAGAAACCCTGGAACGCCTGGACGTGAAGGTCGAGGAGTTGATCACCAGAGAGGCGGATCCCGCAATCCGGGCCGAGGTGGAGAAACGACTCGAGGCCGATTTTCCCGGCCGCGCGCCGGAGGAACTCCGGCGCATTTTTATCATCGAGCTGGTCAAGCTGTGGCGCGGGAGATACCGGGTCCCTTATCTCAGTTATTTTTATTATTAGGACGATGGAAGACGCAGTACTGGCCTTGTTGAAACAGAAAAAAGGAGGTCTGTCTTTCCCTCAGATCGCCGGCCTCCTGCATGTCCGCGGCCGCTCGCAGACGAAGCTCCGGGCAGCGCTCAGAGTTCTTGAGAAAAGGGGAGCAATCTATAAAAAAAGGGATAACTATATCGCCCCCGCGGAAAGAAATGTCTGGCGCGGCGAGTTTCTGTCGTCCTCGCGGGGATTCGGGTTTGTGAGGCCCCAGGGCGGCGGCCGGGAGGATGTCTTCATCCCGGCCAGGTACACCATGGGAGCGCTCGGCGGCGACCTGGTCGAGATTTCGGTCAAAGAGAAAGGAAAAAAGGGAAAGCCCGAAGGGCAGGTCGTCCGCCTTCTCAAAAAAGGCCGGGAGACGCTCGTCGGGGTTTTCAAGGAGCGTTTCGGCCAGCCGTATCTTGCGCCCTTTGATGCCGGGGCCGAAGAAATTCCGCTCTCCTCGACCGGGCGTTTTTCCCCTCCGGACGGCGTCATCGTCGAAGTGGACCGGGATACGCTGGCGGTAAGAGAAGTCATCGGGATGCCCGATGATCCCGGCGTCGACGCCCGGGTGATCATCAAACGTTTCGGTCTCAAATCGGAATTCTCAACCGGCGCTTCCGCTGAGGCCAGGAAGGTCCCGCGCCGGATCTCGGCCCAGGACAGAGAGGGAAGGGTCGATTACCTGGACTGGGCGACGGTGACGATCGATGGCGAAACGGCCCAGGACTTCGATGACGCCGTCAGCATCACGAAGCTCGCGTCGGGCCACTTCCGGCTCGGAGTCCACATCGCCGATGTCTCCCATTATGTCCGGCCGGGTTCCGAGCTGGACGAGGAAGCGCGGGGCCGGGCCACGAGCGTCTATTTCCCGGGCCTCACCCTGCCCATGCTCCCGGAAGAGCTTTCCAACGACCTCTGCAGCCTGCGGCCGCGAAGGCCCCGGCTGACCGTGACGGCGCTCCTCGAGGTGGATGCCAAAGGCCGGGTGGTCAAGGCGGAATTCCATCCCTCGATCATCCGGACGGTCGAACGGATGACCTATGCGTCGGTTTTCAAGATCTTGCAGGGCGATGATGAGGAACGACAGAGGTATAACGCACTAGTTCCTGATTTCCTCCTGATGCAGGAATTGGCGGCCCTGTTCAGGGCGAAGAGAGAAGAACAGGGCAGTCTGAATTTTGACCTCCTCGAGCCTGAGCTTGTCTACCAGGAGGGCCGGCTCCAGGGCATTGCCGCGTTCGAGACAAACGAAGCCCATCATCTCATCGAGGAGTTCATGGTGGCGGCCAATGAGGCCGTGGCCAGCTTTCTGAGCGTGGAAGAGCGGCCATCTCTCTACCGCGTCCATCCTCCTCCGGGCCGGGCCGACCTAGAGGAGCTGAGAGGTCTCCTCGAAGGCTTCGGGCTGATGCTTCCCAAGCCCGAGAAGACGACCTCCCTGGACCTGCAACGGGTGTTGAAGATAGTCGAGGGAAAGCCGGAGGAGAAGATCGTCCAATTCCATGTGCTCCGGGCCCTCCGGCTGGCCGCCTACGAGCCGGAAAATAGCGGCCATTACGGGCTGGCCAAGATAAACTACACCCATTTCACCTCCCCGATCCGGCGCTATCCCGACCTCGTCGTCCACCGGGCTCTCAAGGCGGCTCTCCGGGGCGAGAGGGAAGACATTCCCGGCCTGCCCTCTTTGGCCCTTCATTGCTCCGAGCGGGAGCGGAAAGCAGATGCGGCGGAAAAGGAGCTCGTAGAATGGCGGATCTTCCGCTTCCTCAAGGCCAAGCTCGGAGAGGATTTCACGGGCATCATCGTCGACATCGCCAAGGCCGGGGTCGTGGTGGAGCTCGAAGATTATTTTGTCCAGGGGCTTATCCCCTTCGCCGACCTCGGGGGTGATTATTTCTATCGGAAGTCGAAGCAGCTTCTGATCGGCCGGAGGTCGGGAAGACGGTTCACCATGGGCCAGCGGATCACGGTCACCCTGGCGGCCGTCGACCCGCTCCTTCGCCGGATGACCCTGGTGCCTAGGCGGGAGGGCCATAGAGAATCGTGATGAGGACGCAACAATTCGAAGCCGTGGTGATCTTGGAGGGCAAAGAGAGAGATCTCCCCGTCCAGGCGGCGCTTCTCCTCGGCGACCAGAAAGCGGTCGCGGCACTCCATGTCTACGGGCCCGGTCCGGAGCCCCGACGCGGGCGCCTTTTCCTGCGGGTTGAGGCGCGCCGTCCTCTGACGCTCAAGTGGAAGGACGCCTTTGCCGTCCTCGATGCTCAGAAGCGGGAGAGGATCGGGCGGGGGACGGTCCTCAACCCCGCTCTGCTAGGCGAGGGGAAAGCCGGAAAGGAAGTCGATTGGGATTTTCTCCGGGCACTTTCAGGAGACGAGATGGATATGCTCGCTGCCCTCTGCCGGAAAAGGGGAACGAGCGGCCTCCACGAGCGGGAGATCCTGGAGTTCTGCGACCTGAGCGAGGAGGGGCTCCTCCGCTGTGGTGAAAAACTGGAGGAGGGCGGCCAGGTCAAAATCCTGTCCTTTTCTCCGCTCCATCTGATATCCCTCGAGAGTTTTGACCACCTGGGAGAAAAAATCCTGGCCTATCTTGAGCAGTTCCATGAAAAGCAGCCCGCCCAGAAGGGTGTGTTCCTCGAAAAGGTCAAGACGAGGTTCGGTGTCTCCGATAAAGTCCTGCGGCTCGCCGTCAAGACGCTGGAAAAGGCCGGTAAAGCACAGATGGCCGGACCACGCCTGATGCTCCCGTCTCACGAGATGGCCATCTCGGCCGAGGAAGAGAAAATTCTCCAGAGGCTCGAGGAGATGTGTTATAAGGGCGAATTCCAGTCCGTCTCCCTGGAGGAGATCCGGCGCCAGTTCCGGCTTTCCCGGGAGCGGCTGGAGAAGCTTCTCTCCCTCCTGACCGAGAGAGAAAAAATCATCCAGGGGCCGGAGGGACTGTTCATCCACTCCCTCTGGCTGGACGATATCATCGGCCGGGTGAGGGCCCAGGGGAAAAAGGAGATGACCGTGGCCGAGTTCAAGACGCTCACCGGCCTGAGCCGGAAATATGCCATCCCTCTGCTCGAGCTCCTCGACCAGATGGGCGTGACCCGCCGCCACGGTGCGGTGCGGGAGATCCTTTGACGGATCCCGAAATGCCGCCGATATCAGGACGGATGACGATGCCCACCCCGGCTCCTCCGGAGATACTGTAAAAATCATACAATTAGGCTAGTGGCGCGTCTCACAAATAACGTGACTATATATCGATCCATTATAGACGCGCCACCGCTTTCCGCTTGCCAAGAACCGTCCTAATGAGTTCTCAGCTTAATGGACATCAGGTTTTCGTGTTGGGTTTGATAGGATTCGAGTCTTTGAGCGGGAACTGACGGGCTGAAAACGCAGCCGTTGCCCCAATCGATGTAGATCGGAGCAGGACGCACCCGGCGCGGATCGATGCCGAGGTCTTGCGCTATCAGGTTCGTTATATGAGTGATTTTCGTGCTTGGGCTGGTCCATTGGGTTACCATAATGCCCCGGCCCCTCAGGATTTGGTCGATGATGCTTTCGTCCAGGGTGAGGGCAACATCCGTCAGGGTGGCGAAATGGCTTTTCTGGCCCTTGGCCGAATCGTCGAGGGAAAGGATGGAATAGCCTTCCCGGTAGCAGGTGGTATTGATAATCTTTGTCTGTCCGGCCAGGACCAGGTCATCTTGTTTCCTTAGGACTTCGAGCCGGGGATAAAACTCCGGTTCGGGAAAAGGAGAGCCTGCGAGATTGGCGAGGGCGTTGAAGGTATCGGAATATCTGCCGGAGGGACTCCAGACTGCCCAGCAACCAATACCTTTTTCTGAAGCGCCCCGGAGCTGGGCCTCGATCTCCTCGGGCGGATACCAGAATCCCTGGATCCAGGGCCGGATTTCTACAGCGGTGCGTTTTCTTATCTCTCCCAGGCTTAACTTCATGATTTCATAAGGAAATTGGCCCGGCTTTTTGAGGCCGAGGAAATTTTCCGGGAAATGGGAAGGATAGAACATCGGGCAGACCACATCCACATGCGGGGTGATCTTCTCGAGCACTTGGCCGACGCCGAAGTCTTCGCTTTTCCAGGCGGTCATCCCGAAAAGGTCGACCGAAATGATCACGCCCGAGGGTTTCAGCTTGGAGCGGGCATAGGCCAGAAACTTCCCGATGCAATCTTCCGGGGAGGTCGCTTCGAGCATGACCGGGTATTGGATGGCGGAGAGGACTCCGTCGCTCGGGAAGCGGACGTAGTCGAACTGGATCTCGTCCACGCCCAAGTCGATGATTTCCAGGCAAAGAGCGATGGTGTAATCCCATACCCTCCGGTCATAGGGATTGGCCCAATGAAGGCCTTTGCGGTCTGCCCATAGCTCCCCTGTCGGGGAGTCCATGACACCCATTTCGGGATGCTTTTCAACCAGCAGGCTGTCCTGGAAAACATCGATCTTGACGACGGTCCAAATGCCCTTTTGCTTGAGCGTGCGGACCGCCGTTTCGAGGGGTGCAGACGATGCGGCGGCTCCCATTTCTATGGCCAGGGTGTTGTTTGATTTCCAGGACAGCCGGCCGAATGGATCTTTAGCATGAAGGACGGCCAGATTGAGTCCGGCGGCTTCCATGTAGTGGACAATGCCTGCGAAGCTCCGGCCGGAAAGACAGGCCGATGGAAAATAAACACCAGTCAGCTTTTCCGGTTTCGCGGTCCGCATGATGGAAGCGGAAAGAGCCGGCGAACTGGCCGGGGCAAGCGTAGGCAGGCCAAAACAAAGGATCAAAATGGACGGGGCCAAGCGAAGATATAAATTTCCGGCCATGAGCGTTAGGCATTGATTTTGTCGCTCTTCCTATTCGGTTATTGGTAAAAATCGATCCATTTTTGACAAAAATCAAGATTTTTCTCGGATCGCTCGGATTTATCCCCAAACACAACCAATCAAGCGTCAACCAGGCCCCGCGCGGGAAGGGTTCCGAGGGATCTTGCAGCCATCACCCCGCAGGATCCATAACCCGGAATTTGCCCCGCAGCTTGATGAACTCGTCCTCGGCGGCGGGGCCGACCATGATCTCGATGGTGCCCGGCTCGACGACCCGCTTCATTTCCGTGTTCCACACGGCCATCTCCGAGGCGGGGATGACGAATTCGAGACGGCGGGTCTCGCCGGGCCTGAGGTTCACTTTCTCGAACCGGATCAACCGCTTGAGCGGCGTCACGACCGAGGTGACCTCCTGGTGGAAATAGACCTGGGCCACTTCCCGGCCCTCGCGCGGACCGGTGTTGGAGACGGAAAAACTGAAGCCGACCGAGCCGGAGGCTCCGACGGCCGGCGTTTTGATCTTTAGATCTGAATACTCAAAGCTCGTGTAGCTCAAGCCGTAGCCGAAAGACCAGAGCGGCTCGGCCGGGGAAAAGACGTAGGCGTGCCGGCCCTGGGGCGGATAGTCGTAGGTCGTCGGAATATGCCCGACGCTCTGGGGGACGGAGACGGGAAGGCGCCCGCTCGGATTGACCTTGCCGAAAATAACCTCCGCGACTGCCGTGCCGCCTTCCTCTCCCGGATAGAAGACGCTTAAGATTGCGGGCACATGTTCTTTCATCCACGGCACGCTGAACACTCGGCCCTGAACCATGACGACGATGGTGGGTTTGCCGGCGGCGTGGACGGCCTTGACCAGCTCTTCCTGCACGCCCGGCGGGGTCAGCTCGGAGCGGTCGAAGCCTTCACCGACCGTGGCCAGCTTGACGAGTTTGGGATCCGTTTCCCCGCGCACGCTGGCGTTGGCCAGGCTCGTATCGCCGATCACGACGACGGCCGCGTCGCTTTGTTTCGCGGCCCCGACGGCTTCGGCAAAACCGGCGGTTTCGGGAGAGACGAGATCGCAGCCCCTGGCATAGCGGATCGCGACGCCCGATCCCTGGAGAAGGTCGCGGATGCCATGAAGCACGGTGACGCCCGTCGAGTTGTCCTTCGTCGCCGAATAGTCTCCGTACTCCACCTGGTCGGCATTGGGACCGATGACGGCGATGGACTTCAACCCGGCGGCATCGAGGGGGAGCAGCCGGCCCTCGTTCTTGAGGAGGATGATAGACTCTTCGGCCGCGCGCTTCGCCAGGGCGACGTTTTCGGCCGTGTGGACAAGCTCGGGCAGCTCTTCCGGATCGGGGAATACGCGCTTCCCGTCGAAAAGCCCGAGCAGGAACTTGATCCTCAAGACCCGGGCGCAGGCGGTATCCACTTCGGCCTCCGTGACCTCTCCCCGCTTAACCAGTTCGACGAGGTGTGGAAATCCGTAACCGCCGCTCGCCTCAAGATCCACGCCCGCCTGGAGGGCCAGCCTTCCGGCTTCGGCGGGCGAGGCGGCGATATGCAGGGATCTTTCAAGAAGAGAGACGCCTCCCCAGTCGGCATAGACATAGCCCCTAAAGCCCCATTCGCCGCGCAGGATCTGGGTCAGCGCCCAGCGGTTGGCGTGAGAGGGGATGCCGTCGGTCGTGTTGTACGAGGCCATCAGGGAGGTCAGGCGGCCTTCCTCGATCGCGGCGAGGGGCGGGACGAAATAAGTCGAACGCAGCTCGCGCTCGCCGATGCTGGCCGCCGCGGTGTTGATCCCCCCGGCGGGAGTCGAGGATCCGCATGTCCAGTAGGCCACTGTCGCGATCCGGTCCGCCGGGATCCCCGCCCAGGCGTCTTCACCCTGGATGCCTTTGACGAACGCGACACTCAGCCGCGAGGAGAGGTAAGGACATTCGCCGTAAGTCTCTTCGACGCGGCCCCAACGAGGGTCGCGGGCGAGCTCGAGGCCGGGGCCGACGCCGTGCGAAACGCCGAGGGCTGCCGATTCGCGGCTGATGGCCGCCGCCAGTTCGCGGACCAGTCCCGGGTTCCAGGTCGCCCCCTGGGCGATGTATTGGGGAAAGACCGTCGTTTCGAGCGCCATCACGCCGTGCATGTTGCAATGGAAGATCATGACCGGGACACCGAGGCGGGTTCGCCTGAGCCCGTACTCGTCGACGGCCCTGTTGAAGCGGAGTGTCTCGCGGGGGGGCCAGCCTATTGGCGACAGCACGATCCCGAAGCTTCGCCCTTGGAGGGTCTTCTCCAGACGTTCCTTAAGGACCAGCGGATCAGAGAAATCGGCGGGGTTCGCATCCCAGGGGATTAGCTCAATCTGCTGGAGCTGGGCGACCTTCTCGTCGAGCGTCAAACGCTGGAGTAAATCCCTGATCCGGTCGTCGATCGGAAGACCCGGATTCCGGAAGGGCTCCACGACCGGCGGAGAGGCGGCGGACATAGAGCTCGCCAGCCAGGCCAAGAACGTTAACAGGGTGATGATTTGTCGTTTCATAGCTTCCTCCGCATCCCGTCGCGGAGGATGATAAAACGTGATGCGCCGGGATGTCAAAGCGAGCTCAAGACAGCCGGCCCGGCCTTTGACCGTCGCTTTCCAGCGGGCCTTGATGTATCATTTCTCCTGATTCGATCCGGAAGGAGAGGACAATGATGAAAAGGATAGCGGCTTGTTTATGGCTCTTCTGGCTGGCCTTCCCGCCTTCGGCGCCGGCTGAGGCTGCCGACGAGGGGATGTTCCCGATCAGTGAGATTATGAAGCTCGACCTCCGGTCCAAGGGGCTCGAGATCGACCCGGCCGAGATCTTCGCAACGGATAAAAGCCTGATCTTCGCCATAGTCAGCGTCGGCGCGTCGGGCTCGTTTCTTTCGAACGACGGCTTGTTCATTACGAATCACCACGTCGCTTACGGGGCCGTTCAAGCGGCGAGCACCGAGGGAAACGATTACATCCGCAACGGATTTCTGGCGCGGACCCGGGCCGAGGAGATCCAGGCCAAGGGGATGACGGCCCGGATCACAGAATCCTACCGGGATGTCTCGGCTGAGGTCCTGAGCGCCGTAAAACCGGATATGGAATATGCGGCCCGCACCAAGGCAATCGAGATGCGGATGAAAGAAATTGTGGCGAAAGCCGAGAAAGACAACCCGGGAAAACGGGCCGAAGTGGCCGAGATGTTCACCGGGAAGACGTATATCCTGTTTATTTACACGTATTTAAAAGATATCCGTTTGGTTTATGTTCCGCCCCGCTCGATCGGCGAGTTCGGCGGCGAGGAAGACAACTGGATGTGGCCGCGCCACACCGGGGACTTTTCGTTCCTGCGGGCCTACGTGGCTCCGGACGGGTCGCCGGCCGACTACGCTGCCCAGAACGTCCCCTTCAAGCCCAAGCGCTTCTTGCGGGTCGCTCCGCGCGGCGTCAATGAGGGCGACTTTATCTTTCTCCTGGGCTATCCCGGGCGGACCTACAGGCACAGCACAGCCAGCTACCTGGCCTACGAGGAAGAGGTCCGGATGCCATACGTCGCCAACTGGTACGCCTGGCAGATCGATCTTATGGAGAAGATGGGAGCGGAAGACCGGGGGGTCGCTCTGCTCCATGCGGCGCGTATCAAGGGGCTGGCCAATACGATGAAGAATTTCCGCGGCAAGCTCAGGGGGATGAAAAGGCTGGGGCTCGTGGAGCGTTGGCGGGGTGAAGAGAAGACGCTCCAGAATTTCATCGAAACCGATGAGAAGCGAAAGTCCGAGAACGGGACGATCCTGAATGACATCGCGGCGGTTTATGACGAGATGCGCGCGGCCTTTGATTACGAGACGGTCCTGGACTATCTCCGGGGGTCGGTGAACCTCCTCGGTTACGCCTTTATGGTGAACGAGTCGGCGCTGGAGCGGCGGAAACCGGACCTCGAACGGGAGACGGCTTACATGGACAGGAACTTTCCTCAGACCAAGCAGAGGCTCCTCCTCTCGCTCCGTAATTTTTATGAGGCCACCGACAAGGCCGTTTTCAAGGAACTGCTTCTCCGGGCGTCCAGGCTCAAGGGACCGAAGCGGATCCAGGCGGTCGATGATCTATTTAAAGGCGATTTCAGTGAGCCGGCCATCGATGCCAATCTGAATAAAGCTTATGGAGCTTCGAGGATGCGCGACGCCAAGTTCGTTGAGGAGCTGCTGAATATGACCCCGGAGCAGATGGCCGCAGTGCAGGACCCGTTCCTCGACCTGGCCCGGGCTTTGTACCCGGCTGTCCTTGAAGTGCGGGAAAAGCAGAAGGCCCGCCGCGGGGCGCTCGACCCGCTCTATGCCCGCCTGAGCGATGTCAAAGAGCTATACCTGGGAAAAAGCTTCATCCCTGATGCCAATAACACGCTGCGGTTGACCTACGGGCGGATCAAAGGGTACACGCCGGCGGACGCGGTTTATTACGGACCTTTCACGACACTTCGAGGCGTTCTCGAAAAGACGACCGGCCGGGAACCGTTCGATACGCCGGCCGCCCTGTTCGACCTCGCCAAGGCGCGTGACTTCGGCGCTTTTGAGCACCCCCAGCTCCACGATATTCCCGTCTGCATGCTCTACGATACCGACACCACCGGCGGCAACTCGGGAAGTCCGGTGATCAACGCGCGGGGCGAGCTCGTGGGAGTCAATTTCGACCGGACCTACGAGGCGACGATCAACGATTACGCCTGGAGCGAGGAATACAGCCGGTCGATCGCCGTCGATATCCGGTACGTCCTGTGGGTGACGCAAAAATTCGGCCGGGCCGATTTTTTGCTCAAGGAGATGGGGCTTAATTAAGGTCACTATCCCTGGGATTAAAAGGGAGTGTCGGGAAGGACGATCCTGACATGCTTGCCGCGTTCGAGCGCGTCGTAATGGAGCAAAAATAATCCGATGCCGGCGGCTCCCTGCATCAGACCGGTCTGGGCGATGAGGAGCTCGGGCCGGGTGCGGTGCTCCGCCTGGACCCATTTCAAGCCCGCGCCGTCGGCACTGGCGGCCGACAGGAGTTTGTCGGTGATGCACTTGCCGAAATCCAGGTAGTTCTTTTCTTTGGTGGTTTCATAGAGGCTGAGGAAGAAATCGCCCATCCCGGCCAGCCCGCAGCAGATGCCGGCGTTATTCCAGAAGCCGGGCGTCTGTTTCTCGGGAATGCCGCTCTCCATGAGTCCGTTGGCCGAGCGCTTCACCCAACCCAGCCAGGCGTCATCCTTCGTGATCCTGAAGAGCCGGTAAAATAAGCGGGCCGTCCCGACCGGACCGTGGCACCAACCCAGGTAATAGAGGTCTTTGCCGTCCGGCTCGTTGTGGAAGACGAGGCAGGCATCGCCGTCGGTTTTGGCGATCGAAAGCAAGTATTTGGCGCCGGCCAGGGCGGCATCCAGGTATTCTTTCCGATCGGTCTTTTCATGGAGTGTCGCCAGGAAATAGGCGATGCCGGCCGTGCCGTGGGAGAAGTTCGGCATGAGCCGGGGGAACGTTGAGTCCATCGCCCATTTGAGGCCGCCTCCTTCCGGCTTTCCCAACTCGACCAGGCGATCGCCCGCTTTGGAGGCCAGGTCGAGAAGGCTTTTGTCGGCGAGCTCGGAGGAGGCATAGAGAAGGGAAAGGCCCGTGCCGGCGCTGCCGCTTATGATGTCGGTCGTCCCATCCCATTCTATGCCCTTGCCCGCCAGCCGGGCGGATCGGCGGATGAGGTCCAGGCACTTGAGGAATGAGCGGCGGTACTTTTCTTCGCCCGATGCCTTGTAGGTTTCTTCGAGGGCGAACCCGATTCCCGCCAGGCCTTCGTACAGGCCCATGGTCTTTTGTCCGGGAAGGCCGGAGACGAGAAAATCGGCTCCGGCGCATGCCTTTTTCAAGTGGGCTTTGTCGCCCGTGGAGGCATAGAGCTCCAGATAGAAAAGGACGACGCCGGGATTGCCCGCGTAGAGCATGGAGTTGACGGATTTGGGGTCCTGGGGCTCGGCCGGCCAGGCCAGGCCGTCAGGGCTGGAGATCGCGGTCCCGGCGATCCATTTTTCCGCCCGGAGCGCCGCCTCAAGGTACCGCCCTTTGTCTTCAATCCCCGCCTGTATAGTCATGGCCAGGCAAAAAACTGCCAGAGCGCCTCCTATGAACGCGTTCCGTCGATTCATTTAATAATGCCTCCATCCGATTGATCGCTAGAATCTTGGGATTTATCATAAATGCGGCCGGTGTTCAATCGGACGACGTTTGTTCGTCCTTCCCCTTTGCGTGGGCAGGCTTCAGTAGGCCGTGTTCGTAGTTCGGGGCCTGGGGTGAAAATGGGACGGATTCATGGAGAGTTGACCCCCTTCAGATTTTCCTTGACAGCCCGTTTTTTTATATATAGATACAACCATATTGAACGAGGCCAAATTGGATTCTCTTTGAAAAGCTTCAGTTCTAACCGCCTTTTTAAGAAAGAATCCGCGGCCCTAAATAGATCGATTTTTCTGATTTCTCAACTTGGCGGAGAAAAGGAGGAAATCATGGCGGAAAGGCACCGGGCAATTTCGATCTTATCCCTTTCACTAGCGGTCCTCATCTCGTTAACAGCTCTATCCTATTCCCAGGCAAAATACGGGACGATCGAAGGAAGGATCCTGGATACCGACGGAACCTCTCTTCCCGGAGCGGAGGTCAAAATCTCATCTCCCGACCTCATCGGAGGAAGCCAAACCCGGGTTACGGATGACTCGGGCAAATTCAGATTCCCTGCGCTCTCCCCGGGGATTTACGTCCTGGAAGCTTCGCTTCAGGGATTCGTACCCGCTAAAAAAGAGGATATCCGGTTGTTCACCGGGCAGACGTTGACCATAGATCTGGTCCTCAAGATCGGGACTCTGGAAGAAGAAGTCACCGTTATCGGAGTGTCCCCGCTGGTCGATGTCAAAGATTCTCAAGTCATGGCCACCAACCTCGACGAGCAGATGCTTAAAGATATCGGCACCGCCAGCAAATACCGGGGGTCCACGCAAGAACTGCTGAATCTCGCGCCCGGAGTCCAGGATGCCAGCGCCGCAGGGTCTCCCAGCAGGGTCAGTGTCCAGTGGCAGATCGACGGAAGCAACGTCTCCTACATTGGCTCCGGGGCCGACTGGACATATCCCGATATCAACATGGTCGAAGAAGCCCAGGTTTCGGGATTCGGCGCCAACGCGGAATACGGCGGGTTCACCGGAGCCGTCTTCAACACCACGCTGAAGAGCGGGGGAAACACCTTTGACGGCCTCGCCGAGGTCGTCTATTCAGGACTGGGGTGGAGAGGAGAAAACATCGATACCTCGGATCCCATGTTTTCCCTCTATGAAACCCCGCCCCGGCAGATGAGTTTTCATGCCCATCTCGGGATCGGCGGGCCGATCATCAAGGACAAACTGTGGTACTATGCCGGAGGGGGACAGCGGCAGGACGATGAGGAAATCCAGGGATTCGAGGAAAGAGCGTCCCAACAGATGCCCAACGGTGTTCTCAAGCTGACCTATCAGCCCGATCAGAAAAATCGTTTCCATGCCCTCGCCTGGTTCGAGGAGTTTCTCGTCTACAACCGGGGCCTGAGCGTCTATCGGCCGGTCGAGGCGAGCTATAAGGACATCGGGCCGGACCTCACCTTGAGCCTCAGCAACCTGCATACGTTCTCCGACAATACCTACTCGGAGGTGAAGTTCGCCTATTTCTGGTGCCTTTACGATCAGCGGCCCAATCAGGGAAGGGATGTTTCCCAGCATTTCGACGCCCAGACCGGAATTTACAGCGGCAACTATGGATGGTGGGGCGAATCGGATACCTGGCATGTCTCCATCAACGCCTCCCTCTCCCATCATGCCGACGAATTCATCGGAGGCTCTCATGATTTCAAGGTCGGCGTCGAATACCTGAACGGCAGGGACACGTACAGCGGAGGCTATCCGGGCGGATTCAATTATGCCGACAACGCCTACAGCTACTATGACGGGAACCTGCACAACTACGCGTATTCCTATGCCTACGCCGCCGATGCCAAGGTCTGGAAAATATCGGCTTTCGCCCAGGACGCGTGGCAGATCAGCGACAGATTCACCATAAATCCCGGGATCCGGTATTCCCATTACAGGGGGACGCTTCCCACCGTAGGGTCGAGCCCCATTTTTACACCGCAGGATACGTTCGAGCCGAGGATCGGATTGACCTGGGATATAACGGGAGACCACACCACCGCCTTCAAGATCCACTACGGACGGTACTATGATTCCCTGAAGACCAATTACTTCTCGGCCGCCGATCAGGGGATTGGCGATTGGGTCATGTACGAGGTCCTGCCCAGCGGGGAAAAGATGGAGATTTACAGGTCTGTTTTCTCCAACCCCACGGAGGTCGATCCGAACATCAGGATGCCGCACATGGATCAGTTCACGGTCGGCCTGGAGAGGACGCTGCTGGCCGACCTGGCCGCGGGAGTCTCGTTCATCTATCGGGACTACAGTGACTTTATCGCCAAGATCAACAACACCGCCACCTGGGAAACAGGGCCTTTCTCTTTTGTGGATGAGACCGGAACGGTGAGGACCATCACCGTCTACAACCAGACCTCGCCCAGCGAAGACGACCGGTTCACCATCGCCAATCCCGAGGCCGGCATATCGGACGGCGTCATCCAAACGCCCAGGAATAAGTACACCGGGTTCTCTCTTTTTATGAACAAGAGGTTCTCCAACGGCTGGATGCTTCACGCTCATTATGCTTATGGCCAGGCCAAGGGCAATCACGACAACACCTATACGGGAGGAGCCTCGGGCGGCAACCGGTATCTCAACCCGAACCGCCAGATCAACGCCGAGGGCCATCTGCCGAATGATCCCACTCACGTGTTCAGGGTCTATGGGACATTTCTGCTTCCCTGGGGATTCAGTGTGAGCCCTCAACTCATGTATCAAACCGGCTACAACTGGACCCGGTATATCACCGCTGCCGTGAGTGGGCGACCCGACGTCTTTCTTGAAGCGAGGGGGTCCAATCGGATGTCGGCGCTCCTCGACCTCAGCCTCAGGCTGGAAAAGACATTCAGTTTTACAGAGAGGTACAGGCTGGGATTGATCGTCGATATCTACAACGTCCTGAACAGGGCAACGGAGCTCGATTTGGATGAGCGCGTGGATAGCGAGAATTTCGGAAAGGCGACTTGGGTTACCGACCCGCGGTCGTTCCGGGTCTCCTTAAGATTCAACTTCTAAGAGCGGGCAGCCGGAGCCGAGCTCGGCGGCTTCCCATTTACTCTATTTCAAGAGGGCTTTCCCGTTCGGCTTTTTTCGGGTCACTCAAACGCGGGCAGATCCGGCCGGGATCACTTGATCAGGTGGAATTTCGTCTGGCGTCCGTCGAGGAAAAAGATGCCATTTTCCGTGAAGGCCACAGCCTGTTCCATGGGCAGGCGGAACTCCTTACCCTCGCCCCATTCGGGGATCGGCGCCGTCACGCTCATCTCGGCGGTGAAGCAGGAGTTCGGGACGAGCTTCACATCGCCTCGCCCCGGGTTGTTCACCTGCTCCCAGGGAAGGCCGATAAGCGGGCCCGGCTCGTGGAGGAAATAGCCGAGCGAATGCGAGTACACACGAGGCCCGGGAATTCCCGATTCCTTGGCCTTCTTCAGGATACTGCCGAGTATCTCGTTTCCGGTGAGTCCCGCCTTGAACTCGCCGCAGTAGATGTCCTGGAGCCGGTTTTCCTCGGCCATGAGCTTGCGGAAGACCTCGGGAACACCGGTTTCGCCGGCCCGGAGCACGTAGGCCATCTCCTGGGCGTCGGAGTTATAGCGCATGTACTTGAGGCCGACATCGCAGTGGACGAGGTCGCCCGGCCGGATGACCTTGTCGTCCTTGCCATATTTCTCGATGTCCTTGGGATGGCGGCCGCGGATGGAGACGAAGGGCATAAAGGACACCTTCAGCCCGAGGTCGGCCACTCGCTGCCAATAGTAATAGCGGAGATCGTCGGTCGTGGTGTGACCGGGTGTGGCGACTTTGTTGGAGAACATGTCGGCGATGATCGAATGGGAAACGGCCTGAGCCCTTTCCATGAGCTCGATCTCCTCGTCCAAAAGCGTCTCGGACCAGAGTGTCGCCAGCGCCTCGGCCGATTGAAGGCGGGGGGCATATTTCGGGCCGATCGCCTCGATGAGTTTTTTCTTGAGGACAACGGTCAGCCCTCCCGCCGCCCATTGAACCTCGCCCTCGTTGATGCCGATCTTTTTCGGGTCGCGCTCGCGGACGATCCTTCCCAGGCAGTCCCATTGGCTCTCTTTCTTCTGGGTATCCCAGGCGGCAGCGTCCCAAGCGTTATTGAAGAGCCCCTGTGTGTCCGTGCGGGAGACGTTGAGGCGTTCCACACCCTTCTTGGCTCCCTGATCGTACAGGACGAGGATCTGGGTGATGGGGTTCCAGTTTTCGTAGGGCATCATGGTCTCGAAGATGGGGTCATGGTTGTCCTCGTTGCCGCTGATGATCCACATATCGAAGCCGGCCTCGCGCATCATCTTGGGGAGGAGCACATCGAGCCGCTTCTGGGTGATCTGGAGGGTGAGCGCGGCCCGCTCCCGGATGCTCAGAACGGAGGGGACGTCACCGGCTGATGGACTTGCGCTTGAGCTGGGGAGCGTCCAAAAAAAAGCCACCGCCGCCGATAATATAAGGAATCTTTTTGCCAATTCGGACCTCCTATTGGGATCTATGTTGAATTTTTCGGCTTATAGTTTTTGCCCATGCTCCAGGCCTTGCCGAGGTATTCGCCAATGGAGAAATAGCGATTGTCGTACATGGAGAAAACGGCTGGTTTCATCTTTTCAACGTCCGGGTTTCCGTCGGTCAGATACTTCTCTTCGCAGTAGGACTCGATGATCTCGCCGACGATGATCTCGTCGAGCCCGCCCCGGTCGAGGACATCGGTGACTCGGCATTCCAGGTTGAGAGGACAGGAGGCGATCATCGGAGCGTTGCCGAGCTTCCCATAAAAAACTTCGAATAGATGCGACTTGTCGATCTTGGCCCCCGAATAGAGGCCGACATAATCCGTAATCTCCAATTGGTCCCGGGATGGGATGTTAATGGAAAAGGTCCGGTTGGCCAGGATCCCCTTGTTCGTGAAATGCTTCCTATTGGAACCAAAAGCCACCATTCCCGGGTTGGCATTGACGATGCCGACGAAAGCGATGGTCAGGAAGTTGGGCTTTCCCTCCACGTCCGCGCCGACGATCGTCACCGGCATAGGGTAGAGGAGCGACTTGTTGCCAAGAGTCTTTTTTTCCATCGGCTTCTCCAATTCCGGGGACGTTCCCCCAGGAGCCACCCCGCAGGCGGGGACTCTCGATTCGATTCCCCGGAATTATCTCCCGATTGGCGGAGAAAGGCAACCGGCCGAAACGATTCCGACTGCCCAATCATTTCGGCAATGGAGACGGTCCTGTCGAGTCCCAGCCCCGGCGGGCTCGCGGCTGCCCAGGCATCAAATACGCGAATTCTCTGCTTCCAGCTTGCAGATTTGAGGCCCGGGGGTATAAAGTTGGGTAATGCGAAAGAAGGTCAAAATGATCATCCCAATGCTCTTGGTTTTTCTTGTAATTATCATATCAATTGCTGGCTTTGCCTACCTCACTTTCAACAGCCGGATCAGCCGGGAAATCTCGGGGCTTCTCTCTGGGGCGAAATCCGAGCCGAGGACCGTGGTCACCGAGGAAATGCTCAAGGATTTGCCGCCGCCGGTGCAGAGGTATATGGACTATTCAGGTGTGCTCGGGACAGCGATTCCGCACACCGTGCGCTTGAAACAGGTCGGCAGGATCAGGCAGGGCGAAAAATCAGCCTGGATGAAGATCGAAGCCGTGGAGTATTACTCAACCACTCCGCCCGGATTTGTCTGGAAGGTGTTTATGCCGAGCAAGAGATTTCCCCTGGCCCTGGGCCGCGATGCCTATCTGGATGGTCGCGGCAGTATGCTCATCAAAATGCTGTCGTTATTTCCCTTGGCCAAGGCCACGGGCGGCGAGATCGATCAGGGATCGATGATGAGGTATCTGAATGAAATGACCTGGTTTCCGGCCGCTTTTCTGGGTGAGAATATCAGCTGGAAGGCCGCCGATGACAACTCCGCCGAGGTCACACTTACTGACAGAGGAAAAAGCGTCTCGGCCACTATGTACTTTGATCCGGAAGGAAAGCCGCTCAACTTCGTCGCCAAACGATACCGGATGGTCGGCAAAAAATACGATCTCGAAACCTGGTCCACTCCGTTCACCGGCTATGGTGAGTTTGAGGGATTGAGGCTGCCGGTTAAGGGACAAGGCGTATGGAACCTGAAAGAAGGGGACCTGGTTTATGTGGAATTAGAGATCACCGAACTGAACTACGACTAATAAAGCCCGCACAGAGGGGAAGCCCTCGGCCGGGCTACGCTGTGCCGCCTGCAGGGTGGCACTTTGAGGAACGTCCCCGCGCCTATCAGATTAATCAGCTCGAGGATTCGTTTTGAGCCTTGCGGGCCGTTATCCAGTCGTAGGTGCAGCCCCCGGCGTAATGGATGACCGTCCTGTCGGGGTAGGCTTTCCTCAGGTGCTCGGCGAGCAGCCTCACGCCCGCCTCCTCGGAGGTTCCGTGGTTGATTACGACCAGGGGATGTCCTGTATCCTTGGCGTAGATCGTCTGGGTCCATGTCCGGACGACATCGTCGATGGCGATGAACAATCCCGGCGCGAGGTCCAGGAATTCGATCGGGTCGCTATAACAGCCGGTCCCGACACCGACGGAATCGACGAGGCGCTTTTTGTCCCCGTAGAAAGCCACGCCCGGCTGACGGAAATCGGTCAGCTTACGGGCGATGGCCTGCGCGACTTCGATGGCCGGCTTCGGCTCCTGGCGATAGACATTGTAATAGAGTCTGGACCTGATGATGTCCGCCTTCTTGTAACCCAGAAACTCCCCGAAGGCGTGGGGAATTCCGAAACCGTCGACCTTGTCGAGGACGTCATGACAGCGGATGATGACGAGCTTATTCTCCAGGATCCATTTCTTTTTAGCGTCGACTGCCTGGATGTAAGCCTCCTTCCCGGCCGGCGCGGCCGCATAGAAGTCGCCGCTTTTCTCGTCCAGGTCCCAATGCGTATAAAAGGTCGGTTCGTGGACGACGAGCAGGTTGACGCCGTCGCGGACCGCCTGACGGCAGGTGTCCCAGTCAGGCAGCCAGGCTGTTCCAATAGACCCGACCTCAGTTTCGCGGTCGCCGATGACGATCCGATCGACGGAGGGCTCCGTCACGGAGCTGATAGACCGGAGGTACGCCGCGACGTCTTTGGCCTTGAGGCTTTCCCCTCCGGCTTTTCGGGTCGGATCGCGGAGGCTGGACAGGGCGTCCGTATTGGCCGCAGGCAAGAGAGTGCCAGCCGAGGCGAGCCCGGCCACACGAATGAACTGTCGTCGTTTCATATCGCCCTCACATTTTTGGTTAGTGGGGAAATGCTATCCACGGGGACAAGGAAAGTCAACAAGGCCGCGGCGGACCTGATAACTTAAAACCACACGTTGCCAACTGGCCATCGTTGTTCTTCGGGGGGGATCTGGGGGATCAAGAATAAACGTCTTTTCGGTGCTTGATACGGTAAATATAGATTCGCTTTAAAGAATCGTCGATCCGATAAAGAATACGATAATCCCCGGTTCGGATCCGATATCCGTCCTCATCCGTCAACTTAAGACAGTTGGGCGGACGCGCGTCTTCTGAGAGGGTGCGGATTTTCTTGAGGATACGGGCAAAGACAGGGGCCTCCAGTTTATCGAGGTCCTTTTGCGCCGCCGGGAGGACAAAGAGTTCATACACGGCGCTTCTTGATGTACTCATCGAGGGAAATGGCCTGATGCTCCAACTCGCGCAGGTTCTTCAAATCCACGAGATCTTCCTTGAGCTCTTCCCGGGCGAGCTGTTCGAGGATGGCCTTTTCCACGAAAAAACCGTACTTTAGGCCTCTCTCCCGGCAGAAATGCTTGACCCGCTCGGCGACGGCATAATGTACCTTTACGGCCAAAGTGGTCTTTTCTTCTTTCATGGCGTTTCTATAATAGGATGTGAACTTAACTTTGTCAATATCTAGTTATCTATTAAAAACTTAAGTAATAATTAGTTGGATTTGGACTTAATAACAATTCGACTTTTCTATTCAGCCGGCTATTGAAGGGATTCGAGCCGTTTCCTGGCGTCGGCTAATTCTGGATGCTTCGGGTCCGCGTCCTTCCAGTATTCGAGGAATTTTTGGTACTCGGCGGCGGCCTTAGCTTTTTCTCCCTTTTCTTCATAAACCCGGCCCAGCCGGTAATGATACAGCGGATGAATCAGGTAGCGGACCTGGGTTTTCGGGTCGATCGTGGTCAGCCGCACATATTCGGCGATCGCCTTGTCGAGGTCTCCTTCTTTCCAGTACGCCCTGGCCAGGACATCCTTGAGGAAGGGAATATTATAGCCGGGCATCTCCGTGGCCGTCATGTTCGGAAAATTCGCCGGAACAATTTTTAGGCCGGCCTCGACCGCTTTCTCAGGCAAATTTTCCGCGAGAAAGACTTCTGTTTCCAAAAGATGGTAAAGAAGGGTCATTGCTTCTTGCCCGCTTGATTCCACTTTGGGAAGAAGAAGTTCTATCTCCTTGAGTCTGGGTGAGGCCGCGGCCACACGACCCTGCTTCAGGTCTACCCAGCCAGTAAAAAAATTTTGCTCTGTCGAGTAATAATTTTTGTAAGTGGGATTTCGCTTCACTCCCCAGTCACTGTGCGCCTGGAACGCCTTTCGGGCCAGATCATATTCTCCCCGATCGGTGTAAAGGTATCCCGTGGCCCAGTCGCTTCCGGCCACGATAGCAGTCCCCCCCGCTTTCTCAGCTTGTTCTCTTATAGTCAAAAATTCGGCCAGGGTTTCATCCCAGCGGCCGAGCAAATAATCGTAGTAGCCCTTCATCCAGAGGGCTTCCATTTTTTCATTAGGAGTTGGTGCCCTTTTTATCCCCTCTTCTATCCAATATCGGGCCTCCGGGTAATTTTCCTGAAAGGCAAAGACATATGACAGGCCGATGCAGGAGGAGTAAAAATCAGGCCTGATCTCCAGGACCTCTTGATATTTCGCCTTGGCTTCGTCGAACTTTCCCAGTCGGAAATAGAGTTCAGCGATGGAGTCGATAGGGTTGGCCTCGCCCGGATTGGCCGACGCGTAGCGTTTGAAATATTGAAGAGCTTTTTCAAGCTCGCCGATGGCGGAATAATCATAACCGGTCTGATTTAAGGCGGGCCCAAAATCCGGGTCGAGGGTCAGGGCTTTTTCATGTTCGACAATCGCTTCGGGGTATTTCGCGCGGGATTCATAAAAGCGTCCGAGATCATAGTGGAACTGCTTTTCCTGAGGATATTTTTTGACTAATTCGTCGAGAAGGCGGAGCCGTTTCTCGGAGTCTCGTTCAATGACACCGGCATACAGCGCTTCGATATAGAGTCTTTCTTTCTCGGTTGCTTCCTCGGAATATTTATAGGCCATTTCATAGGCTTCGGTCTGAGCTTTGGTGTCGAAGAGTTCGGCGGCGACCTTGCCCAAATATATGTAAGCGACGGCGAACGTCGGGTCGAGGGAAACGGCCTTCTCTAAAAACTTGCGCGCATCGGCATAATAAAACTTTTCATAGTCATCACGGCCGCGCAGGAAGTAGTTATATGCTTCCATCGAGCCCGTGGTCAGGTCGGCGATCTTCGGCGGAGCGATTTCGATCTTGGCAGTTAGGGGGCCGAGCCCTCGGGCGATCGTCCGGCTGATCTCGTCGATCTGAGTCTTCAGGACGCTCGAGACGCCGTCGCCCTTGGCCGAAGCGGTCCGGAGGAGCTTTTTTGTGCCGACCTCCAGGACCTTGACGTCCGTGGCAAAGACCTCGCCCGCCTTGATGTAGCTGCCGAGGACAAGAGCGTCGATGCCTTCTTTGCGGCAGACCTCAAACCCGGCCTCCTCGTCCGCAACTGCCGCGGCGTCCCTGCCGGATTGCCGGAGAAGGTCTTTCAGTCGTTCCCAGGAAGTGACCTGAAAGTGCCCCGACTGTTCGAGGCTCGTAATGAGGAGGTTAGGGATTGCTTCCTGGAGATAATCGAGGCTTTGGTCGCCGGTTCTATTTGTGAACCCGATGACAGCGATGGCGCGTTTGGGCCCTGCCTTATGAGGAATCATCTTCCAGGCGGCAAATCCGATGATGGCCACCGCGATCAGAGCAAAAACCGGCCAAAACGCTTTTTTCAGGCTGAATTGAACAGTGATCTGCTTCGATGTGAGGGTCTTTCTGATCGGCAGAAGTTGCGATGTCGTCGGCAGGCCCTTTTCGAACTTGGCCAGCTCCTTCAGCAGCTCGTCCGCGCTCTGGTACCTATTCTCTTTCGGTTTTTCCAGGCACTTGAGAATTAATCGGCTGAGCTCCTCCGGAATCTGGGCGTTCAGGCTTATTGGGTCGGGCGGCCGCTCGCTTTTCTGTTTGACCGCGATGCTCAGGGGTGTTTCGCCCTCGAACGGCAGATGGCCGGTCAGCATCTCAAAAAGGATGATCCCCAGGGCATAGATGTCGGCCCGCTGATCGGCTTCTTTTCCGTCCACCTGCTCCGGTGACATGTACTCGGGAGTCCCGATCATGGCGCCGGCGCCGGTTATTCCCCTTGCCGTGAGCGAGCGGGCGATCCCGAAATCCATGATCCGGGCGTTCCCTTCTCGGTCGATCATGATGTTCTGGGGCTTGAGGTCCCGGTGCACGACGCCGAGGCGGTGGGCTTCGGACAGGCCTTCCGAGATCTGCTTGCCGATGCTGACCGCCTTGCCGACGGGCAGAGCGCCGATCCTATGGATCAGGCTCTTGAGGTCCTCGCCGGAGACATATTCCATGGTGATGTAATAGGTCCCTTCCTCCCGGCCGAGGTCGTACATCCGGCAGATATTCCGGTGCGAGATTCCGCGGGCGAGCTTCAATTCGTTCCGGAAGCGCTCGATTGTCCTCTCGTCGGCGACGATATCGGGACGGAGAAGCTTCAGGGCCATCTTTTCCTGGACTTCGGTGTCAAAGACCTTATAGACCCGGCCCATTCCGCCTTTGCCCAGGTCTTCAATGATCTGGTATCTCCGGGCGAAAGTCGCCCCGGCGGCCAGCTCCTTGATCGGCATTTGGAGGGTCTCGCTGAGCCCAAATTCCTTTTCCGACGAGAGGGGCGCGGCACAGTTCCCGCAGAATTTTGTGCCGGAGGGGTTTTCAGAATGGCACTTCGGGCAATTCATCAGGATACACCCTTAGGCAGTTCCTTTTTACGAACGATATCTTCCCTCAACGTTCTCCGGAGGACCCTTAAGTCTTGCCTCAATAAATAACATTGCCTCGCCGCCCTGTCAATACCGCAGGGAATCAAGACAATCCTTCGAGGAGATTCACCTCGCGCGGCGGTTCTTTCCTGTCGAGGGGGAGAAGGATCGTCTTGATCTCGCAGGGACGGAGTTTGTAGGGGATCGGCTTGTCCGCGAGAGCCGTTCTCACTTCCCCTGTGGTCTCCCGTCCGCCGAGTTCGACGAGACGAAGCACAAGCGCATTTTCTTTCTCCGCCATCTTGAGGACGGTCGCCGTAACCAGCGGGGATGAGACGGTCAGGAACTCGCGCCGGCCTTCCCACGGCCCCGGGTGTCGATCGGTCAAAACGACCAGGGGCTTCATCCCGAATGATTCGGCCCGGCGGGCGACAGAGGCCTCCCGCCAATCGCCCTGATGCGGCTGGAGTGCATACGAAAATTCGTGAATTCCCGTGTCCATGAGCCGGAAGCTTTCACTTTGATCCAGAGCCTGCGGGATGTGGTGGGACCAAGCCGTGCTGCGGAGGACAGTCAGCCGGATCTCTCCGTCCTTGACACTGTAGCCGCACTTGCTGTCGTTGAGGAGGGCGAAGCCGAATTTTCCTTGTCCATCCCGGCCGCTGATATCAACCCAGGTGTGTCCGGGTTCTTCCTCGCCGTTCATTGGCCTTTCGATGAATCCGTAGGGAATAGAATAGGTCAGCGTTCCCATATTTAGTACCGTCGGAAGCGCAATCTTCAAAACCTTGTAGTATTCGTTCCAATTCACCGTCAAGAGACAATGAAGGTTTGGACTTGAGGCATACAACATGTAGTCTTGGAGAAGTGAGGAGGCCCCAAAAAATGTATTGACTTGGATCCGGCCTCTTTCCGGACCGTTTTCGATTACCCTGAACTCTGCGGCGCCGAACCGCCCGGCTTCCTTGTCATAGGCTGTAATCCTATGTCCCCAGGTGTCGTCCGGATCCTCGAGCTGGACGGCCCCGGCGGGGGCTTTCAGGAGCTCGCGATTCATTATCTTATCGAAATAGGAGCGGATGGCCCCCGTCCCAGGGTCGAAAGAAATTTGGACAAAATCGTTCTCCAAGGACTCAGGTTTGACTTTGATGCCCGCATTCCGAGCGGCGGGTTCTGTCCCGCCGAAGTCGAGATAATAGAGCGCATATCCCAGGGAGGGGAATTCGTCCATGAAGGAAAGGCGGATGCGGCTCGAGACTTTGACGCCGGCCGTTCGTATCTCTTGATAAATCAGTTCTTTCCCATCGGTCCGGAGGAGCCTGGGAGAACGATTCCCCAGACGCTCGACCTCCACTTCAACGGGTTCGCGGACCCCCCAGGCCTGGGGATTGAACACCAGGAACGGCGCGCACATCTCATTGGGGACGGCCGTCGTATTCACCTTTTGGGCAATATTCTGAAGGGATTTGATGCTGATTTCACGGGCCGTTGACAAGGCGTATCCGTAATCGTTTTCGGCATCGCGATAGGCTTCCTCGACGGCCGAGCCGGCCAGAATATCGTGGAACTGGTTGAAAAGAACTTTTTGCCAGGACTGACGAAACGGATCTTCTGGGTACCTCGTCCCGAGAAGCGCGGTATCGAGCGAAGCCAGTTTTTCGGCCGTGAGCAAGGCCCATTCGCTCTCCCGGTTCAACGCTTTGACGGATGCGCAGGCGGAGTAGCACCCGCGGGCATGGTGTTGGAGCTCGCCGGAGACAAGGGGCAATTTTCCTAGCCCGGGTCCGATCGCATCCAGATACCGGTCGAGGTTCGAGAATTGAACCCTGGGATCGGCACTCCGCATCTTTTGTATCTTTTCGATGGCCGCCTTGGTCGGCCCTCCGCCGTGGTCCCCCACCCCATAGAACACGGCCCAGCTTTTCTGGTCAGGCTGATTCTGGGTGAAATACCGCTCCGTTTCTTTGACCTGGGCTTCCAGGCTTTGATCGGACCCGTTATAAGAGCCGAGGATCTGGACGGCTGGGATCTTTGTTCCGTCCGGCCCCTGCCAGAGGAAAAGGGGCGTCCGGAGGTCCGCTTTCTCGTGCGGGCCGGGCCTCATAAAAAAATAACCGGCCAGTCCCTGCCCGCTCAAAATCTGAGGCAGCGTCCAGGGATGGCCGAAGGAGTCGGGGTTGAACCCGATCTTCGTCGTGCGCCCGAAGTTTTCTATAAAAAAGAGCTGCCCGTAGAGGCCCTGACGGACCAGCGATTCTCCGAGAGGACAGTTGACGTCGGCCTCCACCCACCATCCGCCGACCGGATTCCAGCGCCCCGCTTTCACCAGGATTTTGATCTGATCGAAAAGAGCCGGATCGGACTCCTTCACCCACTCGTAGAACTGGGCGGAACTGGCAATGAAGGCAGCCTCCGGGTATTCCTGAAGACGGGCCACGGCCGACCGGAACGTCGCCAGGACTTCGGCGAAGCCTTCGTCCTTGGTCCAGCGCCAGACGGGGTCGATGTGGGCATGCCCGATCATGTGGATGGCGGGCATATAGTCGGTCTGAACTCGAGCGGCCAGTCGGGGAGTGGCCAAAATCGGGACGAGAAGAAGTGTCATGGTGAAAAACCGCCAGATATGTTTTTGCCGCTGGCAATTTATGCCCATCCTAGGAATCTCCTCAGGAATGATTCGCAGACAACGAATATCATCCCTGGCAAACGGATGTCAACGATTTCTCGGCGAGGCTATCATCTCTTATCTCAGACAGGCAATGTGGGGATGGGTGAGCGGGAGCGTAGACATCTCCACATTGCCTGTCTGTCATGACGGCGTTACCGCGACGGCAGGGCCGCTTTAAGGCGGGCGGGTGTGATCGGGAGCCTGTAAAGCCTGGCGCCCGTTGCGTCGAAGACCGCGTTGGCCACAACCGCTCCCATGTTGACTATCGGCGGCTCTCCGCCTCCCTGGGGTTCCAACTCCTGGTTTTCCACCAGGATCGTCTCGATCTTCGGCAGCCAGGAGAAGCGCGGGAGCTCGTAGCTGTCGAAGTTCCGGTCCCGGACATCGCCGCCGCGGAAATGGATCTCTTCGCGCAGGCAATACCCCAATCCCATGGTGATGCAGCCTTCTATCTGGGCCCGGGCTCCATCCGGATTGATCACCCGGCCCATATCCTGGGCGCAGACGACTCGCTTCACCCGGACGTCGCCGCTCTTTTCCACCCCGATTTCCACCATCGTGGCCACATAGGTATTGAGGTAGTTCACGCAGGCCACTCCGACGCCGCGGCCGCTCGGGGCCTTGGCCGGCTTCCAGCCGAACTTTCCGGCTGCCGCTGCGAGCACTCTCTTCATCCTCTCGTCCTTCAGGTTAAGCAGCCGGAAATCCAGCGGATCCAGGCCCGCTTTCGCCGCCATCATGTCCATGTGCGATTCGCGAGCGAAAGTGTTGGTGTTGCTTCCTGGCGCCCTCCAGGCGCCCACCTCGAAGGGATGGGCACCGGCCCCTCCGCGTCCCCAGCTTCCCCGCGAAAGGATCCGGTAGTGCGGGATATCGTAAAAAGGCTGGGATGTCCGCTCACCGGCGAAAAAGATATCGTAGTCCCAGAGGACAAGCCTGTAGGCTGCGTCCAGGCCGGAGACGATCTTGATAACAGCCGCCGGTTGAAACGTGTCATAGAAGAACTCTTCGCTGCGGCTCCAGGCCACCTGGACGGGCGCTCCGGCGAGTTTCGCTAGTCGCGCAGCCTCGACCGTCTGAAGGTTCCTGTTCTTGCCGCCGAAACCGCCGCCGACAAACGGTGTGATGACGCGGACCTTTTCCATCGTCAGGCCGAGAGCCTGGGCAACCTCCTCCTGGAGGCCGAACGGCCGCTGGGTCGAGGCCCAGGCCGTGGCTGAGCCGTCTTCGATTTTGACCGTTGCCGTGTGAGGTTCGAGGGGCGCGTGGGCGACATAGGGAGCAAAATAAGATTCTTCGAAGACGGCCGCCGCCAGCTTCTTCCCCTCTTCGAGACTTCCCTTTTGTTCGACGACCTCGCCCGTCGGAGCCGCTTTGATCAAGTGCGCATAGATGGTCTCGTCATCGATCGTCGGCTCAGGTACGTCCCACTCGGCCTTGATCTTGGAAAGGGCCCTTTCCGCGAGGTCGTAAGAGCTGTGGAGGACGGCGATCAGTTCGCCGTCCTGGATCACTCGGACTCCCTCAGCCTTTTCCGCCGCGGATAGGTCGATCGTCCTGAGCTTCGCTCCGTGAGCCGGGGGCCTCAGGATCCGGGCGTGGAGCATCCCCGGCAGACGGATGTCGCCCGCATATTGGGCTTTCCCGGTGGCCTTGAGCACGGCATCCTTGCGGCCGGCCGGTTTGCCAACGATCGAATATTCGGCATGCGCCTTGACGGGCGGCTTCGGGTCGAGATGCCGATCGATCATCTTCCCCTTGGCCAAGGACCCATAGGAAACCCGGTTTTGCGGTTTCCCTTTTTCCTGGACAAATCCGTCCATGGTCGTAAGTTGAGAGGCTGGGAGCTTTAAATATTCGGAGGCGAGCTCGATGAGCACCGCCCTGGCTTCAGCGGCCGCCTGCCGGAGCGCCGGGCCGAAATACTTGATCGAGCGCGAGCCGAATGTGCCCATGTCCCAAGGGCAGAGAGCCGTATCACCCATGATCACGTCCACGGAATCGAGAGAGACGTCGAGCTCTTCGGCGAGGATCTGGGCAAGCGCCGTCTGGGTGCCCTGGCCGAGCTCGGCTTTGCCGGCGAACCCGGTCACCTTTCCGTCCTCCGAGATCCGCAGATAGGCGTTGAAATCCGCGGGATAATCCCGGCCTCCGCCGCGCTGCTGCGCCTCGAGCCACTCCGGGGGGTCGCCGACCGTAAAAAAGACGAAGACCCCTCCCCCCGCCAACTTCATGAACTCGCGGCGTTTCATGATCGGACTCCCTTCCTCATTTCCCGGGCGGCCGTCTCGATCGCCTGGATGACCCGCATATAAGTGCCGCAGCGGCAGAAATTATCATCCATAGCGGTGATGATTCCCTCCCGCGTCGGCTGCGGGTTTTTTCGGAGAAAGCTGTATGCCGAGAGGATCATCCCCGATGTGCAAAACCCGCACTGCATGACGTTGTGCCGGACGAACGCCTCCTGGAGCGGGTGGAGTTTGCCCTCGGCCGCCAAGCCTTCGATGGTCGTGACCTTCTTGGCCCGAGCGTCTTTCATCGGATACTGGCAGGACCTCACGGCCTCGCCGTCGACGAGGACCGTGCAGGCGCCGCAGATCCCCTCTCCGCAGCCGTACTTTGTCCCGGTGAGCCCGAGCTCATCCCGCAAAACCCAGAGAAGCATTCGCTCACGGTCCAAGTCCACGCGGACGGGCCGGCTGTTGAGTTCGAAGAGGATCGTCTCTTTCATGCCCTTCCCCTTACCCATAAAATGTCTTCGATTTTATGTATATCATCGAGAATCCGAAGACGTCAATTAAAATTGACCGGCGAAAAGGGCTTGCTCAGGACCGGCGAGGTTTATATAATGCGCCGAAGGAGGTTCGAGAATGAAACATCGATTCGGTCAAGGTATCGTTTGGGTTTTGCTTCTTCTGGCTGTCGCCGTCATTGGATTCTCCCAGGAGAATAAGGAGAAAAAGGAAGAGCCGGTGATCGCTCTCGTCGGCGCGACTCTCATCGACGGCACGGGAGCGGCCCCGGCCGCCAACATGACGGTCCTAATCCAAGGCCAGAAGATAAAGGCCATCGGTTCATCGACAAAAGTCCAGGTCCCTCCCGGCGCGCAGAGGATAGACGCCGTCGGCAAATGGATTCTTCCCGGCTTCATCGATTGCCACATCCATACCGGCTATCCTTTTGACAATGACCAGTACTTCACGGATACGAACAGTCTGGCGACGCTCCGGAGCCTCCACATGTTGGATATTTACTTGCGGAGCGGAGTGACCGCGGTCCGCGACGTCGGTTCGATCGTCGAATCCATGCAGGCGCTCCTGGCCGCCCAGGCATACGGCTATATCGATAGCCTCCGGCTCTTCGCCTGTGGAGACTTGATCACAGTGACCGGCGGCCATGGCGACGGTCTCCGCGGAGTCAGGACCGCCGACGGGCCCTGGGAATGGCGCAAGGCCGTCCGCGAAATGCAGAAGGCCGGCTTTGGACATATCAAGATCTCGCCGACATTCACCCTCGAGGAGGCGCAGGCGGCTGTTGATGAAGCCAAAACACTCGGCCTCCGCATCACGGCTCACGGCGGCGGCCTCTCGGACACGACTCCCACAACCATGACCCGGATCGCCGTCCAGGCCGGGGTCCAGTGCATTGAACATCTCAACGAGATGGAGGACGACGTCCTCGACCTGATGGCCCAGAAGGGTGTCTATAACGTCCCGACCATGGCGGTCTACCGGGAGCTCTACAAGGCCAACGCAACTCCCTCCGTTCTCGTTGAAAAGAGGCATTGGACGCAGTCCATGCACGAGACGCTCTTCAAGAAGGCCCGGGAACGGAAGATCCTGATGGGCATCGGCACCGACGGAGTCGGCGGGTTCATGAAGCTCTATCCCGGCCTCTACTTCACCGAGTTGAAGTACTTCGTGGAGCTGGGAGCCAGTCCGATGGAGACGATCGTTGCGGCGACGAAAAACGGAGCGATCATCCTGGGCAAGGAGGATGAACTCGGGACCGTGGAGGCGGGGAAGCTGGCTGACCTTCAGGTTGTATCCGGCGACCCTCTCAAATCCTTTGACGTCCTGGGAAAACCCGAGATCGTCATCATCGGCGGCAGGGTCCACCGGTTTTAAGAGGGTTCGCCAAGGCCTATTTGGCCTGGTCTTCCTCTTTCTCTTTTTTCTTCTTGGTCAGGGCGCTTTTTAGCTTCTCGGCGAAAAGCCCGCCAAAGGTAATCTCCTTGGCAGCCTCGGGCTTGAGCTCTTCCTTCTTGTCGCGTGCGGCGATCTCTTCCTCAGCTTCGTCTTTTTCTTTGACGGCGGCGAGAGCCTCCTGTTCGCCCTCGGCCAGCTCGATCCGCTCCTCGATCACCCGGCGCTCGCTTTTGCGGGGCCTCGGTCCCCTCTCGCCCTCGACCTTGGGCTTCTTTTTCTTGACCGGCTTTTCCTTGGCCGGCGGCACTTCGATCTTGACTTTTTCGACGGCCGGGGCGACCTGGACCGGGACGGGAGAAATGAACTCCTCCCCTTCGATTTCTTCTTCGGGAATGACCGCTTCGGGGACGGCCTCTTCGGGCGCTTCCCCTGCTTCCAACGGAATCTCCGGTTTGACCTCCACCACGGCCTTGCGGGGCTCCTGATAAAAGAAGAGACCCTTCTTTTTATCCGAGGTGCTGAATTCCGGGGAGTTGAGAAGGGTAGTCTCGACATCCTCCTGGGTGGTCTGCTTGAGCACGTCCACGAGGTGGTAAGCCCTGAGGAAGTGAAGGGAATGTCCGTCTGACTCCAGGCTGAAATTCTGGAAGATGAGGACGAGGAGGTCGTGGAGGTCCTTCTCCTCTCTCTGCTCATTTAAGGCCAGGAGCTGAGCCAGGGTTTCTTTCTCCAGGAAGATGATCTTGTTGGGCAGGGCAAAGGTAAAAGCCTCGGCTCCCGGGCTGACAAACTTGTCCTCTGCCGGGAGGTAGTTCAACTGCGGCACGGAAATCTTTTTCTTGGATTTCTTCAGCCAAAAGTTGAACTGGCCGGGGCCCTTTTTCTCAAGGGTCAGGCTCGTTCCCTGAGGGATGTTGCTGGCGAGGAAGAAATCCTTCAGCCCCAGGAAGAAGTAGCCCGTCGGATAATAAAAGACGGTGTAACTCTTGTTCTCCTCGGCATCCAGGAAAGTGTACTCGCGGGCATGGGAGAGCTCCTTGTTCAGGCTCTTGGGGACCCGCACCCCTCCCGACAGGACTTCCCGCCAGGTGAGATAGATCTTGAGAGGGAATTCGTGGAAAGTGCTGAGCTGGGGCTTCTCCGTCGCTTCGGCCTCCGGAAGCTTGGCCGCCGGAGCGGCGAGCGGAAGCTCCTCCAGGAAGGAGTTGAGGATGGACTTGAGATGCCAGCGGCCCCAGCCGAGGGGCGAGACAAAGACGAACTCCTTTTTGTACTTCTTCTCGAGGGAAGAGTTGAACGATACGCAGGTAATGTCGAAAAGATCGTGGGAAGGCTCCAGGCCGAAGAACCGGCTGACGAGTTCCTCGGTCGCCGCCGAACTGCGGGTTTCCTGGAGGTGTTTCTCCGCTTCTTGGACCTTCTCGTCCGGGATGACGACCTGCCTTGCGGCCAGCTGCCAATGGTCGTTCCAGCTGAAGAACCGGTCGGACTTGGAGAGGGCCGTCCGCAGGTTTTTCTCCAGGGTTTTTATATCCCGGTCGATCATCGGGAGTTCGCTGAGACGGGGGTCCTCGGTCTTTTCCATCGTCTCGGGGGCCAGGCCCTTTCCGTCGCAGTCGGACGGGAGGAGGACCTGGGTTTTGGTTTTTTTCATATAATCGACATACTTGCGGAAGACGCCGCCCCCCGTGTAATCCACCTCCAGCATCTCGCACGCAAAGCTTTTATAGAAGACCTTTTTTATGACCTTGAGGACGACAGTCCCCTTGAAGTGTTCGACAGTCTTGCTGCTGACCGTCAAGGCCTCATCGTATTCTTTGAAGATCAGGTCGCCGACCTGGTATCTGCATTGGGGGTCGTATTTGAGGACATCGGCGACCCTTTGGCTGGCGGTCTTGTGAAAAGCCAGCTTCTCGTTGATCTGCTTGAGAGACAGGGGCCGGGGTGTCTGCTCGAATTCCCGCTCGACGAAAATGAGGTTGTCCGCGTTGACCTGGGTGAGGTTGTTCTCTTTATCCATTTTTCTCGGTTTTCCCCATTAATAATACCATAATCACCTTTTGGACATGAAGCCGGTTCTCGGCCTGCTCTAAAACCAGTGATCTTGGGGAGTCGATGACCTCGGCGGTGACCTCATCTCCCCGGTGGGCCGGCAGGCAGTGCATGAAGAAGGCGTCCTTCCCGGCCAGGGCCATCAACTCGCGGTTGACTTGGAAGGGTGAGAAGATCTGGTTTCGAGCTTCTTTTTCGGCTTCCTGGCCCATGGAGGTCCAAGTATCGGTGTAGACGGCATCGGCCCCGGCAACGGCCTGTCGGGGATCGCCGGTCAGGACCAAAGAGAAGCCTGTGTCCCCGCCGTCTTCCCTGGCCAGCTTAACAATCCCGGGATTCGGCTCGTAGCCGGATGGGGTCGCCACTGCCATAGTGCATCCCGCTTTGGCGGCGGCGAACATCAGGCTGTGGCAGACATTGTTCCCATCGCCCACGTAGGCGAGCTTGAGTTTCGAAAGGTCGCCGGCCTTTTCTTTAAGCGTCAGGAAATCCGCCATGGCCTGGCAGGGGTGGAGGAGGTCGGAAAGGGCGTTGATGACCGGGATTTTCACGGCGGCCGCCAGGTCGATGATGTTCTGGTGGACGAAGGTCCGGATCATGATACCATGGACCCAACGCTCCAGGTTCTTGCCGACGTCATAGAAACTCTCCCGCACGCCGATTTGGCCGTCCGAAGGGCTCAGGTAGATGGCGTGCCCGCCAAGCTCGAGCATCCCGACATCGAAAGTCATCCGGGTGCGGAGAGACGGCTTCTGGAAGATCATGGCCAGAACCTTGTGCTGGAGCAACTTGTGATAGTGATGGGGGTCGGCCTTCATCTTGACCGCCTTATCCAGGATCTCGTGAAACTCGTAAAGGCTGATGTCGTGAATGGAGATAAAATCTTTGTTCACCTGTTTCCTCCTAGGCGGCCACTATCTGCGTTCCCGAACGGTTGAGAAGGGCGGCCTTGAGATGGCTGGCCGAGGTGATCAGGACCTCTTTTCCGCCCGCCTCTATGTATTCGATGGCTGCCTGGATCTTGGGACCCATGGATCCCCGCGGGAATTGTCCCTGGGCCAGATATTCTTTCGCCTGCCCGACGGTAAGGGTTTCGACCGGCCTTTGCTGAGGTGTGCCGAAGTCCAGGAAAACGCGTTCTATACCGGTCAGGATGATGAAAAGGTCGACCTTGACCTCCCGGGCGATCAGGCTGGACACGTAGTCTTTGTCGATGACCGCTTCGACTCCCTCGAAAAGGCCGCGGCCGTTGATGATGACCGGGATCCCTCCTCCGCCGGCGGCGATGACGATCCGGCCGGCGAGGACGAGGTCCCGGATGACCCACTTGGGGACGACATCGATGGGCTTGGGGGAAGGCACGACCTTCCGGTATCCCCGGCCGGCGTCCTCGACCATGGTCCATTTCTTTTCCTTGGCCAGGGCCAGGGCCCGGTACTTGGTATAGAAAGGGCCCACCGGCTTGGTCGGGTTGGCGAAGGCCGGGTCGTCCTTGTCCACGACGACCTGGGTGACCAGAGTGGCCACTTCTTTGTCGATCGAACGGGTCCGGAGCTCGTTGACGACCGCTTTTTCCAGCATGAAGCCCATGCTGCCCTCGGTCATGGCGTCGCAGACCTCGAGGCTGAAGGGAGCGATCTTGGTGATCGCCTCCTCCATCTGGATGAGCAGGTTCCCGACCTGGGGGCCGTTGCCGTGGACGATGATGAGCTCATAGCCCTTGCGGACGATGTGGACCATCAGCCGGGCGGCCTGCTGGGCGTTTCTCATCTGCTCTTCCTGCAGTCCCCGTTCGTTCTCGGGGAGCAGGGCGTTGCCGCCGAAGGCTATGAGGGCGATCCTCTGCTTCATCAGAATCCTTTGAGGACGTCCTTGAGGGTGGGCGAGCCGATCTCCTCGAGTTCGTAGCGGACGCGGAGGATCTTTTTATTCGGAGTGATCACCCGGTTGAGGTCGATAGGTGTCCCGCTGACGATCAGGTCGCAGTCGATCCGGTCGATGGTCTCTTCCAGCTCCTTGGTCTGTTTTTCGCCGTAGCCCATGGCGGGGAGGACCTTGTCGAGATGGCTGTACTTCTCGAATGTCTTCTTGATGCTGCCGACCGCATAAGGACGCGGGTCGATGATCTCGGCGGCGCCGTATTTCTTGGCGGCCACGATCCCCGCGCCGTACTTCATGCCGCCGTGGGTTAGGGTCGGGCCGTCCTCGATGACCAGGACGCGCTTGCCCGCGATGGAACCGCTGTCCTCGACGGTGAGCTTCGAGTTGGCGCGGATGATCTTGGCCTTGGGATTGATTTTCTTGATATTAGCCAGGACGATGTCGACCTGGTCTTTCTGGGCCGTATCCATTTTGTTGATGACGATAACCTGGGCCCGGCGGAAGTTGGTCTCGCCGGGATGGTAGCGGAGCTCGTGGCCCGCCCGATGGGGGTCGGCGACGACGATCTCCAGGTCGGACTTGTAGAAAGAGAAGTCATTGTTCCCGCCGTCCCAGAGGATGACGTCGGCCTCTTTCTCGGCTTGCCTCAGGATGGCCCCGTAGTCGACGCCCGCGTAGACGATGATCCCCTGGTCGATATGGGGTTCATACTCTTCGCGCTCCTCGATCGTGCATTCGTGCTTGTCCAGATCGGAGTAGGCGGCGAAGCGCTGAACCTTCTGTTTCACCAGGTCGCCGTAGGGCATCGGATGGCGGATGGCGGCGACCTTCCGGCCTTTGGCCTTGAGGAGAAGGGCGACCTTGCGGCTGGTCTGGCTCTTGCCCGACCCGGTGCGAACGGCGCAGACCGAAACAACGGGCTTGCGGCTCTTGATCATGGTGTCATCGGGGCCGAGGAGGACGAAGTTGGCGCCGACGGCCATGACTTGGGAAGCTTTGTTCATCACATACTCATGGGGGACATCGCTATAGGCGAAGTGGACATCATCCACCTTGTGCTCTCTGATGAGTGCATCGAGGTCGGCCTCGGCGTGGATCGGGATACCCTTGGGATAGAGCCTTCCCGCGAGCTCGGCCGGGTACTTGCGGCCCTCGATGTCCGGGATCTGGGTGGCGGTGAAGGCGACAACCCTATAGGCCGGGTTGTTGCGGAAGTAGACGTTGAAGTTGTGAAAGTCCCTTCCGGCGGCGCCCATGATGATCACTTTCTTCATTATTATTACTCCTTACTCCTTATTAGACCGGGCAGTCTTTGTTTTGGGACAGACTGCCCCGTTAAAAAAATGAACGATTAGTATAATACAGGCGCTCGGACTAAATCAAACGCCCGCCCCGTTTAAGAGGGATCAACTACCTTGAGCCGTCTGTCCGTGCTGGAGCTTGCTGTGCTTGACGCTGTAGAGGAAGTAGATCAGGAGGCCGGCCAGCAGCCAGGCCCCGAAGCGGAACCAGGTCACCTTCGGCAGGCTGTACATAAGATAAAAGCAGAAGCCGACTGTGATCAGCGGCGTGAAGGGCACTCCCGGCGTCTTGAACTTTCTCTCCACCTCGGGCCGCGTCTTTCTCAGGACGATGACCCCGATGGAGACGAGGACGAAGGCGAACAAGGTACCTATATTGCACAGGTCGATGATCATGGTCAGCGGGAAAAGGCCGGCGATCAGTGCGGTTACTGTCCCTGTTATCCAAGTGCAGATGTGGGGAGTCTTGTGGACGGGATGGACGCGGGCGAAGGAAGCCGGAAGCAGGCCGTCCCGGGCCATGACCATGAAAATCCGGACCTGCCCGTAGAGGGTGACGAGTAGAGTCGAAATCATCCCGATGACGGCGCCAGTGGCCACCAGGGCTCCTCCCCAGCGGATCCCGATTCTGGCGAGGGCGGCGGGGAGGGCGTTGCCCACATCGATCTGCTTGAACGGGACCATGCCGGTCAGGACGAAGGCTACCGATACATAGAGGATGATGATGACCCCCAGGCAGACCATGAGTCCCAGGGGGACATCGCGTTTGGGGTTTTGGGTTTCTTCCGCGGCCGTGGAGACGGCATCAAACCCGATGTAGGCGAAGAAGATGATGGCGGCGCCGGCCATGATCCCCTTCCACCCGAAGGGGGCGAAGGGATTGAAATTGGCGAAATCAACATGGGAGACGCCCAGGAAGATGAAGAGCAGGATCACCGCGATCTTGATGCCGACGATGATATTGTTGATCTTGGCGCTCTCCCGGATCCCGACGTAGAGGATCCAGCTTATGCCCATGGTGATGAGGATCGCGGGGAGGTCGACGATCCCGCCGGAAAAAACGACTTTACCGGCCACAGTAGTCAAGGGTGGCGTGATCAGAGTCTTGGGCAGGTTCAGGCCCATCTGCTGGAGAAGGGGGATGAAGGTAGTGGACCAGCCGGAAGCGACGGCGCTGGCCGCGACCAGGTACTCGAGCATTAAGTCCCAGCCGATGATCCAGGCGACGACCTCGCCGAAGGCTACATAAGAATAGGAGTAGGTGCTGCCGGCGACCGGAAACATGCAGGCCAGCTCGGAGTAGGTGAGGGCGCAGAAGGCGCAGGTGACGGCGGCGATGATGAATGACAGCAGGATGCCGGGCCCGGCCAGCTGGGACCCCTGGCCTGTGGCGACAAAGATCCCTGTGCCGACAACTGAACCGATGCCCAGGGCGGCCAGGTCGACCGCCCTCAGGTTCTTTTTAAGCAGGGTGTGATCAGACGCTTCATTGATTTGCGCGGGTGTCTTGGTGATCCAAATGTTCACGGCGACCTCCGGAGAAGATGCTCAGCCAAAATTAGGATTGCCGCCGGCGTTGATTTGACTGGCGGCAACGTTTTGATAGAGTTCATGAAGAATTAGTAATGATAGTCAGTTTTCCGGCCCTATGCAACAAAAAAAATAGGAGCCCGGACTACCGGCCGGCGATCTCCCTTTTCCAGGCCTGGTCCTTCCGGTCGTAGCCTTTCTCTCCCTTTTTCGTAGAGTGGGGTTTACTGGGCGGAGGGAGCGGCCGCCGGACCTGCTTCCAGGCCGGCTTCTGGCGGCGGTTAACCTGATGCGGCATCTTGTCCTCTTTTATTTTTGCCATTCAACAAAAATCTCCTCTCCCTCGATGGGAGAGGGTAGCGGGAGAGGGTAAAAAAAATAGGACCGTCTCCATTTTGTCCGGTGATCTCATCTTAAAGGGCAACGATCTCCGCCTCCAGCTTTTCGGGGTCGAGCAGCGCCACCGTGCTTTTGCCCGTGAGCCAGCCTCCAGCTTCGCCCGGGTTGAGGAGCAGGTTTTTGCCCTCCCTCCGGATATCCGGCTTATGCGTGTGGCCATAGATGATGACGTCGTATCTCCCCGAGGAAGCATAGGTCGCGACCGAGAAATGATAGTGGACGAGGAGAATCTGGCGGCCGCCGTGGCTGAAGAGGAGCGGCGCGTCCTGGATCTCGCCCAGTTTTTCAAGGGCCATCTCCAGTCCTTGCTTTTCGCCGTCGCAGTTCCCGAAAACCGCTTTGACCGGACAGCCGAGCGCGGCCAGCTCCCGGGCGGCAAAGGGCGCCACCACATCGCCGGCATGGAGGACGAGGTCGCACCCGGCATCCTTGAACAGCGCCACCGCCTTGCGGATTTGAGTCATGTTGTCATGGGAATCCGACATCACCCCGATCATTTTGTCTCTCCGACCCAAAGTATAGCGCTTTTCAAATCGAGTGAAAAGAGTACCGTTGACCGCCGGGCCGTCCGAGTCCTGGCCTTCCCCCGGTGGGGGGATCAATGTCTCTTTCGCCTCCCAATTGGATTCTTATAAAAAGGGGACTAAGAGACTCCCTCTCCCTGGACGGGAGAGGGTTGGGGAGAGGGTGGATGTTCTTAACGTATTCAAGAAATGGCCGGGTGTTTAATGGGCCTCAATCGGCGGTCCCTCCTCCGTCGACGGCGAGGACGGCTCCCGTCATGAAGGACGAATCGTCGGTGGCCAGGAAAAGGGCGGCCCGGGCGATCTCTTCCGGAGTGCCGATCCGGCCGAGCGGACGGGTTGACGCCTCGGCGAGATAATCCTTCCATTCGATTTTTCGGAGCTTGGCGTCGGCGGACAACATCGGCGTGTCCACGTCGCCGGGACAGAGACAATTCACCCGGATCCCCTGCCGGCCGTGGTCGATGGCCATGGCCTTGGTCAGGAGAACGACGCCCCCCTTGGAGGCGCAGTAAGACGCCGCTTTATTCCCTCCCGTGATCCCCCAGCCTGAGCCGTTGTTGATTATGACGCCGCTCCGCTGGGCGATCATGGCCGGAAGAACGAGCTTGGACATGAGGTAAGTGCCTTTGAGGTTGACATCGATCGTCATATCCCATTCTTCTTCCGGGCAATCGACGACGCTGTGGGGATAGAAAACGCCGGCGTTGTTGAAGAGGATATCCAAGCGTCCGAATTCCCTGATGGTTTTGTCCACGGCCTGCCGGCAGTCTTCGGCGATCCGGACATCGGAACGGATAAAAATGGCTGTTCCGGAGACTTTGCTGATCTCCTCCACAACGCGCTTTCCCCGCTCCTCATTGCGGCCGGTGAGGGCGACCTTGGCTCCTTCCCGAGCGAAGAGCAGCGCCGTGGCCCGGCCGATCCCGGAATTGCCCCCGGTGATGAGCGCCACCTTGTTGATTAGACGCATCGGTCCCTCCTTTCGATTTGCCGCTTTTGGTCTTGGAGACTTTTAGCTTCCCGTGTGGCCATTGCTTCGGACTTGAACTCCCGGCAAGTCATCCGGGTGGATTATATGAGCAGCGCCCGTCCGTGACAATACCCGACGGCCCCACAGGATTCTATTTGCCCTGGCCAAGCTCTATGGCAAAAGGTTTGAAAACAGGCAAGCGCGCAATATAAACGCTTCTTAGACATTTGGAAAGATGCCGACCAAGGCCGCCCCGAACCCGCCGATGCCAAGATCTGTCTCGCCGCCCTGCAATCCAGATGAAGTTATAAGGTCAAAAAGATCCCCCCAAATCTTGACAAGATTTGGGCCTTTAAAGAGATGCTGGGGAAATAGGCTATAAAATCTTGAAAATCCTCTATTGACATTACGATTTTCAATATTATAATTAAATTGATGATTGAACGACCCGACGCTTTGAACCGCATTATGCAGGCCTTTCGTATCCACCCCGTCGTGGCGCTTCTCGGCCCGCGACAGTGCGGCAAAACCACACTCGCCATGATGCTGGCCAAAGGTCAGAAGTCAACCTATTTTGACCTGGAGAACCCGGCCGACTTCCGCCGATTCGAATCTCCGCTACTAGCCCTAGAAGCACTCTCGGATCTGGTCATTATTGATGAAGTCCAGCGTCAGCCTGGCCTGTTCGAGGTCCTGAGAGTCCTTGTCGACCGGCCCGACAATCGGGCTAAGTTCCTGCTCCTTGGCTCAGCCTCTCTCCATCTGGTTAAGGGTGTATCCGAGTCGCTGGCGGGGCGAATTGGATTTGTGGATCTCTCCGGCTTCGACCTGAAAGAAGTCGGACCTGCGAGTTTTTCCCGCCTTTGGACCCGCGGCGGATTCCCCAGGTCTTTTTTGGCCGCCGATGATTCAACAAGTTTTGCCTGGCGTGACGATTTCATCCGTACTTTCCTAGAACGGGACATCCCCCAACTTGGGATTTCGATTCCTTCAATGACCCTTAGACGTTTTTGGACCATGATCGCCCATTACCACGGGCAGGTCTGGAATGCGGCCGATTTCGGCAGGTCGTTGGGCACTTCGGAGAACACCGCCCGGCGCCATCTCGACATCCTGGCCGGCGCCTATATGGTGAGGGTTCTTCCGCCCTGGTTTGAAAACATCGCCAAGCGGCAGGTTAAGGCCCCCAAGATATATATCCGCGACAGCGGTATCTTCAATGCCCTCCTTCAGTTGGGTTCTCTGGCCGACATGCAGAGCCATCCGAAGTTGGGTGCATCATGGGAAGGCTTTGCTCTGGAACAGGTGTTCTCCGCCCTGGAAGCCAGCAATCCCTATTTTTGGGCGACCCATGCCGGAGCCGAGCTTGATTTGCTCCTGACGATCGGGGGCCGACGGTTCGGGTTTGAGTTTAAGTATGGCGATGCGCCGGCGAGGACCCGGTCGATGCTTGCAGCGCTTCAAGACCTTAATCTGGATCGCCTGTTCGTTGTCTATCCGGGTGACCAGGAATATGAAATAGACGAAAAAATCTCAGTTGTCCCGATCGGCCGGGTTCCCGATCTTAGGATTAGAATAAGTCAACAGGCCAAAGTTGACTGACCTTTTTGGAGTTGATATCTTCTAGCCAGTCGGAGAAGGTTGAGAAAAGGCGATGAAGTGTCCGAAGTGTCGAGCTGATAACTCCGAGACCGTGAAGTTCTGCGGGGAGTGCGGGACGGAGCTGGTACGGGGACATGAAATCGCATCGCCAAAACCTCCGGTCTTCGCCACCAAGACGATGGCGGTCCCAGCGGATGTGCTCACGGCCGGCTCGGTATTCGCCGACCGCTACCAGGTCATCGAGGAGCTGGGACGCGGCGGGATGGGTTCTGTCTATCGCGTGTTTGATAAGAAGCTGAAAGAGGAAGTCGCCCTGAAGCTCATCAAGCCGGAGATCGCCTCCGACAGGGACACAATCGAACGGTTCGGGAACGAGCTCCGGCTGGCCCGCCGGATCGGGCACCGGAATGTGGGGCGGATGTACGAGCTGATGGAGGCGGGGGACGCCCACTTCATCACGATGGAGTATGTGCCGGGCGAGGACTTGAAGAGCTTCATCCGGCGGGCGGCGCCGCTGAGCATCGGAAAGTCGGTGGCCATCGCCAGGCAAGTTTGTGAGGGGCTGACAGAGGCGCACCGGCTGGGGGTTGTCCACCGGGATCTCAAGCCTTCGAACATCATGATCGACAAGGAGGGGAACGCCCGGATCATGGATTTCGGGATCGCCCGGTCGCTCAAGGTGAAAGGCATAACGGGCGCAGGGGTGATGATCGGGACGCCTGAGTACATGAGCCCCGAGCAGGCTGAGGCGAAAGAAGTCGACCAGCGATCGGATATCTACTCTTTGGGTGTGATTCTTTTCGAGATGCTGACCGGCCGGGTGCCATTTGAGGGAGAGACATCGTTGGGTGTAGCCATCAAGCACAAGACCGAACCGGCCCCTGATCCGAAGAAGTTGAATCCCCAGATCCCGGATGATCTGAGCCGCCTGATCCTTCGCTGTATGGAAAAGGATAGGGCGAAGAGGTATCAGAGCGCGGATGAAGTCCTGGCTGATTTAGGCATGATTGAGTCCGGCATTCCCACGACCGCCCGGGAAACTGCGAAGAAAAAGCCCTTCACCTCAAAAGAAATCACGGTCAAGTTTAACGTCAAAAAGCTCATTATTCCCGTAGCCGCCATTATTGTGCTTGTCGTCGCTGCTATCCTAGCCTCTCGCCTCATACCCAAGAAAGGCGGCGGTTCGGCGGCTACGGGTATTCCTTCGCTGGCCATCCTCTATTTTAAAAACAACACCGGCGACCCCAATATGGATTTCTGGCGGAGCGCCCTGGCCGAGTCGCTGATCACCGACATCTCCCAGTCGAAATATATCCGAGTGCTGAGCTGGGACGAAGTCTACGGCACGCTCAAGGACCTAAACCTCCTCGAAGTACAGAGCTATACGACGGAGGACTTGAAGAGAGTCGCCGGGAGAGGCCCGGCCGAATACATCCTCCAGGGAAGCATCTCCCGGGCGGGCGAGAAATTCCGGATCGAAACGACGCTCAGGCAGATCAAATCGGGCGGGATGTCAGCTGCGGAAACAGCCCGGGTCGAGGGCATCGGCGAGCAGAGCATATACTCCATGGTGGACGAGCTGACTCGGATAACAAAGGGAAGCCTAAAACTCACTCAAGAGCAGATCGCCGACGACATTGATTACGAAATCGGCAAGGTGACGACCAGCTCGCCGGAGGCGTACAGGTACTTCCAGCAGGCCGTCGAGCTTCAAAAACAGGTGAAACATAAGGAGTCTTACCCGTTATTAAAGAAGGCCATCGAGATCGACCCCGAATTCGCCCTGGCGTATTGGGGCATTCTTCAGGGCAACGCAGCGCTGTCGCCTCCGGAGATTAAAATGTATCGGGAAAAAGCCCTGGCGCTTGGCTCCCGCCTTCCGGACAGGGAGCGCTGGCGCATCGAAGGCATGTATTACTGGTCAGATAAAACTCTTGAGAGGTCGGTCGAGGCTTTCTCCAAGCTCCTCGCTCTCTATCCCTGGGACCTGGACGCGGCCAACGATTTAGGCGTCCTTTATTTCAGAAGCTATGAAGACTACGAAAAAGCTATCGAGATATACGAAAAGATTTTCGAATACTATCCCGTCATCAAGAGCCAGGTTTTTCTGGGAAACTTGAGCTCATTTTATTGCCTGACAGGCCGGTTTGAAAAAGCCGAAAAGGTTTTGGAGGACTATCTGAAGAAAGTCGGGGAGCACAGGATTATTCACCTTTCCCTGGGTGAAACCTACCTTCGCCAGGGGAAATTTGACGCTGCGCTCGCGGAAGCCGATAAAATTCTCCTCCTTGATCCCTCCTTTAAACGAGATGTTTTTTTAAGGGGCCGAATTTTCCAAGCTCAAGGACGTTGGCAGGATGCTGAGAAGGAATTTATGAAAAATTTGAGCCAGGATGATCCCAGCGTCTCATTGCAGGCAAGACGGTACCTGGCCATCCATTACCTCGGGCAGGGACAATTCAGGAAGGCCAAGAACATCCTGGAAGAGAGTCTTAAGCCCGGAGGCGAATTGGCCGGCCTTCCCGATCCGGGCGTGATTTCACTGCTCAGGTTGGCTTATGTTTATCTCGGCTGCCGTGATTTTAGTCAAGCGGAACGTGTGTTGGACGACTTGATATCCATTTCCTTAAAGAATGATAACTCCGAATTACAGAGGACCGGCGTCTGGCTGAAGGGTTTGGCCTCCGTTGGGAGAAAATCGCTGCCTGATGCCGAAAAAGCCGCGGTCGAGCTCGGACGTCTCGTCGAGCAAAGTCAGGGCAAAAGGCAGGGGACGCGATTATACAATCACCTTATGGGTTGTCTCGAACTCGAGAAGGGGAATTTTCCCAAGGCGGTTGAATATCTCGAGAAAGCCAAAGCCCTGCTGCCGGGTCGATTTGCCGGGGGGACCGCGCCATACACCACGACGCACCCGCTATTCTTGTCTCCTCTCGGTGAGGCCTATCTAAAGTCAGGGGATTTCGATAAGGCGCGAGCCGAGTACGAGGCCGTCAGCCGGGTGATTTCTGACAGGACATATTGCGGCGACCTTTGGGCAAAAAGCTTCTACTGGCTTGGCCAGATTGCTGAAAGACAGGGCCAGAAGTCCGAAGCCATCGCTAATTACCGGCGTTTTCTCGACATCTGGAAGGACGCCGACTCGGACCGTCCCGAACCTGCTGACGCTAAAGAGCGTCTGGCTGGCCTCATTTGATCCCTTTTCCTAATTCCGCGAATATCTTCCCGTATTCCTTGTCTAAAGCGGTGTCGAATTCCGCCAGCCATTTTTCGATGTAGCCAGAGTCAAACTCTGGATTCTTTAATAGTAGCGATTCGACATCCTCGAGATCTCTGGGCCTGCCGGCGATTATCTTATGAATGACCAAGTCCTCGAGAGCGGCAAATCGGACGGGCGTCCTTCCAAAAAGGACATCCCTGGCCCTCTCGATGGCCTGCCTTTCATAGGACGAGAAGGAAAAAATAAAATCGATCCTGATGCCGCTCTCCTGGTCAGCCACCGGCAAAACCATCGTCTCCTTGACGAAAGCTTCCACGTCCTGGGTTAGATAGTGCAGATTGAGCCCGTGGATGATTTTCTTCATCTGGGCGAGATGATCGATGCCGACGCCAAGGGTGATGTCTATGTCTTTTGTCAGGCGCGGCTCTCCGTAGAGGAGAACGGCCTGACCTCCGATAACCATATAAGGGATGCGATCTTTGTTCAGACGGGAGCCGATCTTCCTAAGGAGTCTTTGAAACACTGTTGATCGCCTTGGCAATCTTGATGTCGATGTCCAGTCCGGAAAGCTTGTCTTGAGGAGGGAATGCGCCGAGAACGACCGCTTCTTTGTAAAGCGCCTCGACCAGCCGGATATTCCGGAAGAAATCGGTCTTCTCCTTCCGGAGAATGTCTTTCTCCAGGCTGCGGACAGCGGCTGCGTTCTTAATCAATTGGACCGATCCGGGTTGGTATATTATTATAACATAATTATTATGACATATTTAGGACCGACCGTCCCGAAAATACTGTGGGCTGAGAATGGCTGGGATCCGTGATAAGAGGCCGCGCGCACGAGCCTGATATTTCCGGCAAGATCCAACTATTCAGCGTAGATCTCCCTACGATGGCCGATCCGGACGACGAGGATAAGCAATCGCCCTTCGTCTTTCTTGAAGATCACCCGATAGGCTCCGACGCGGAGCCGGTAAAGCGATTCCTCCGGGCCGCTGAGCTTTTTTATGTTGTTTTTCAGTGCGGCCGGGTTCCTGGCCAGGATCAGGAGCTTGGCCTTGATGATTTTTTGCCGGGCGCGGTCAATCTTCTTGAGCTCATCCGCTGCCTTTTCAAGGAAAAAGAGCTTGTACAATCAGATCCCCAGGTCTTTCCAGACTTCCTTCGCATCGATCGTTTTCGCTTTTCCCTTCTCAAGCTCTTTCAGGCGTTTCTTCGCGACCTGGAGGTCCAAAAGGTCAAAATAGACCGTGAGGGCCTTCTCGATCAAAGAGCTCTTTTTTTCGCCGAGCTCCTTGGCCAGGCTTTCGAGCTCTTGCGATACCTCGGCGTCAATGGTGATGTTGTGTCGCACCTGCATTCTTTCGGCCTCCTTGACGATACACTCATTATACACATATTTTGTGTATAATCAAGAGGCCTCGAATAATCGATCCAGAACCCCAGACGGAACTCAATCGGACCTTTTCTCATCGCATTGAAAGTCGGTCGTTCCTGCTATTTAGAAACCATGCTTGACAATCAAGCAGATAATATGCTAACTATGATAGCATGATTCCAAGGCCTTTCTGGCTCAAGCGGATTGAAGAATCCTGGAAAGAGGTTCCAATCGCTTGGCTTGCCGGCGTCCGACGAGTCGGCAAGTCAACTCTGGCCTTGAGCTTGGGCCCGGAACGGTCTCGGTATGTCAATTGCGATCTGCCCATTGTGGAGGACCTGGTCAAAGATCCCGAGCTTTTTTTCAGGAACAGCGAACGGCCGGTCATCATCTTCGACGAAATCCACCAGCTCAGAGACCCGGCGCGCCTCCTAAAAATCGGGGCCGATGTTTTCCCTCATCTCAGGATACTGGCCACGGGTTCATCGACACTTGCCGCCAGCCGGAAGTTCAGGGACACGCTGACCGGTCGCAAACGGACTGTCCATCTGACTCCCGTCCTCTGGGATGAGCTCTCGGCTTTCGGCAACGCGACGCTGCTCCGGCGTCTCTACCACGGAGGACTGCCGGAGCCGCTTCTTTCAGAGGCCAAGAATCCCGGGTTCTACAGAGAATGGATGGATTCCTATTTTTCGCGCGACATCCAAAGGCTGTTTGCTTTTCGCGACCCCGACAAGTTTAGGGCTTTGTTGGAGTTTATGATGAAGCAGAGCGGGGGCCTGCTGGAGATTACCCGCACGGCGGGCGCCCTCGGGATTAGCCGGCCGACCGTCGAATCCCATCTCCGCGCTCTGGAAGCCACCCACGCAGTCACCCTGCTCCGGCCCTTTTTTGGTGGAGGGCAGAGAGAGATCACCAAGATGCCGAAGGCCTACGCTTTTGATACGGGTTTTGTCAGCTTTTCCCGGGGTTGGGACCCTCTAAGACCGGAGGACTATGGGATCTTATGGGAGCATGTGGTCCTTGAGTACCTTCAGGCCCATGCCCAGGCCCGGCGGATTCTATACTGGAGGGACACAGCGGGACGAGAAGTCGATTTTATAATCGCCCGAAGCCGGGATGAGGTCGATGCCATCGAATGCAAGTGGGACCCCGCGGAGTTCGATGCGGCGGCCCTGAAAGTCTTCCGTTCCTATTATCCCAAGGGGAAAAACTACCTCCTCAGTCCGATTTCGATTGCGGGATTCCCGAAGATGGCCGGCAGCTTAGAGATCTATGTCACTCGTCCGGAAGGCTGGAGGGACGACCAGGCAAAGGGCGGGAAGCCTGAGTAATTCCCGTTGGGCGCCGACCCCGGTTTTCGGCATAAAGATCGGACATGGCCCCGCCCGGTCCTTGACACCCCAGGGCTAAATTCTTTATTATACTAGCCGTTCGCCGAAGAA
>CAYGXD010000013.1:0-44632 GCA_964353705.1 uncultured Eubacteriales bacterium
GCGCCGACATTCCCAAGTTGTCTAGCATCTTCATCACATGAAAAGAGATGCTAACTCTCCTGTCCGCCGCTTTAAATGAGTAGAAAATTCAGATACAATAGGCGCCTTGTTCAGTTTGCCAGTGCTTTGCGGTCAGGAGGAAAACATGTGCCGATTTCGCACCTTCTTCAGGAGGGCTGCCAGGCTTGGTTTGTTCGGGATCTTGTTGTTTTTCGTTTTTTCCCAGATATCCGCGGCAGGCCAATCTGAGCCGCAAAAGACACAGGAAAAAATCGCTTCGGCTCTGCCGGCTACCCTGGCCGGCTTCGAAGACCAGGGAAAATTCCGGATCTACGTAAATGAAGAGCCGATGGCCGATATCCTTTTCAATTGGACAAAGAACGGCTTCGTTTCGAGCACCGTTACTTTAAAAATGGCCGGCCAATCGGTGACCGTGGACACAAAAATCGAGGCCGACGCGAAAGGCCTCTGGACGCGAATCCTCCAGAACTCGGCTCAGGGCAAGGCGGAGTTGACCCGCCAGGGCGGAACCGTCTCGCGCACCCTGGTCACATCGACCTCCAAAGAAATCAAGGATACGATCGAACTCAAGCCGGGGACCGTCCTCTTCGATAATTATGGGCCCGCTCTCCTGAGCCAGATGGTGAGGCTATACGAAACCGGGAAAGGCGGCAAGCAGACGTTCCAGATCTTTGTGCTGCCGGGCGGCCAGGTCGAGGCTTCCCTCGAGAAAAAGGATAGCGAAGACCGGACGATCTCCGGCAAAGACATGAAATTTTTGAAATACCTCTATGAATTGGGCGGGGTGGACATCACCATCTGGACGGACGAGGCCGCTAAGGTTTTTCTAGCTTCCGTGCCGGCTCAGGGCGCCCACTATGTCCGGGATGGCTATGAGGACCTGATGAAGGCCCCGGTTACCGACCCGCTCCTTTCCACCGCCAAATACGAAGTCACCGAGGAGCGCGGTGTCATGGTCCCGATGCGGGACGGGGTGAAGTTGGCGACGGACATTTTCCGTCCCAAGGATGAGGCCAAGGTACCGGTCATCTTCATCCGGACGCCCTATAAGAAAGAAATGGTCGAGCTCCAAGCCCGCTATTTCGCCCGGCGGGGCTACGCCTGCGCCGTTCAAGACTGCCGGGGGCGGTTTTCCTCGGAGGGAATTTGGGAGCCTTTCGTCAATGAGCCTCAGGACGGCCACGATTCGATCGAGTGGCTGGCGGCCCGGCCCTGGTCGACCGGAAAGGTCGGGATGATCGGCGGCTCCTATGTCGGATGGGTTCAGTGGTGGGCGGCCCGCGAGAAACCCGCCCATCTCGTCACCATCATTCCCAATGTCTCTCCTCCCGATCCTTTTTATAATATTCCTTATGAATACGGAGTGTTCTTTATCCTGGGAGCGATCTGGTGGGCCGACATCCTGGAGAGCGAGGCAACGGCGGATCTCTCCGGCGCGGCCATCGGCCGGATCGGTGAAAAAAAGTATGGGACGCTGCTCAAGAGTCTTCCCGTCGTCGACCTGGACAAAACGATCCTGGGAAAGGAAAACCCCTACTGGAGGAAGTGGATCGACCATCCGACCAATGACGCCTACTGGGAACGGGCCAATTTCCTGGAGCGCCTGAAGGACATCAATATCCCCGCCTTTCATCAGTCGGGCTGGTTCGACGGAGACGGCATCGGATCCAAATTGAACTACCTGGCGATGAAGGCTGCCGGGCATCCCGGCCAAAAGCTGATTCTCGGGCCCTGGGGTCACCAGGACACGGCGACCCGTAAGATCGGCGACCTTGACTTCGGCTCCCAGGCCCTCCTCGACCTCCCCAATCTTTACCTCCGCTGGTTTGATTACTGGCTGAAGGGTGTGGAAAACGGTATCCTCAAAGAGCCCCTGGTGAAGATCTTCGTCATGGGCTCGAACAAGTGGCTGGAAGGAGACGTCTATCCCCTGCCCTATACCAAAATGCAGAAGTGGTACCTGGGGAGCGGCGGCAAGGCCAACACGTCAAAGGGCAACGGGATCCTTGGCCCGGACGCGCCTCCGGCCGGCCCAAAACCGGACACCTATGTATATGACCCGGGCGACCCGACACCCAATCCTGATTTCTATGAAGAATCCCAGGAAGATGAAAAAAGAGTCCGCTCCGTAGAGGAAAAGCGCGCGGAGGCCGAAGCCCATCATGAGAAAGTGACTTCCAGCCGCTCCGACATCCTGGTTTATCAGACCAAGTCCTTGGAAAAACCCCTCACTTTCGCCGGCCCGGTCTCGGCGGTCCTCTATGCATCTTCCTCCGCCAAGGATACGGACTGGTTCATGCGGTTGGTTTGGATCAAAAAAGACGGGAAGGTCTTTCCGCTCGGCGAAGGCAAGATCCGGGCCCGCTTCCGAAAATCGATGAAAAACGCGGACTTTCTCAAGCCCGGGGAGGTCTATGAGTACATCCTCGACCTCTGGCAGACAGGGATCACGATTCCGGCCGGTGACGCCATCCGAGTGGAAGTGGCCTCCGCCTCTTTCCCTCTCTTCTCCAGGAACTTGAACACGGGAGGCCACAACGAAAAAGAGACCCGATTCGTCAAAGCCGAACAAACCATATTCCATGACCGGAAATATCCTTCGCATCTCCTGCTTCCCGTTATCCCGGAGGACAGGCTGAAATAACATCTCGAAGGATCTGAACATGAGGATGCGAATTCCCGTCACGGCCGGGGCCGTTCTGCTTATCGGCTTGGCCATAAGCGGGTGCCGCCAAAAAATGGAGGACAAGGCCTGGGTCATCACGCCGCCGGCCTCGCTCGAACAAACGAAGATCGACCGTCAGGCGCGAACCGTCATCCCCAACGGCCGGGTCATAACGCCGCGGGGACGTCAAGTCGAGGTGGCCCCCCATCCTTACGGACTCGTATTAAGCCCGGATGGGTCAATGGCCGTCACCGCCAACTGCGGGGTCCAGCCATTCTCCGTATCCGTCATCACCGCTATCCTGGGCGAGACCCCGTCCGTCCGTCAGATCCCGAAAGGATTCGACACCGACGAGGGCGTGTTGGCCTCGGTCTACATGGGTCTGGCCGTGTCGGCGGATAACAGGACTTTGTATGTCGGCGGAGGACAGGAAGGAAAAGTGGTGATCATCGACCTCTTCGAGGATTCCCGGACGTCTGAAATTGAGGCGAACGGCCTGTTCGGCGGCAAGGCATATGAAGACAGCTACATCGGTGACTTGACGCTCAGCCGGGATGGCCGCCGGCTCTATGCCCTTGATCAATCCAACTTCAGGCTGCTCATCGCCGGCACCGAGGACCGCCGCATCCTTTCCAGCGTCCCGCTGGGCCGTTATCCTTTTGGACTGGCTCTCTCGCCGGACGGGAAGCGTATCTTCGTCGCTAACGTGGGGATGTTCGAGTACAGCCGAATTGAGGGAGTTGACCTGGATGATCCGGACCGCCAGGGACTCCTCCATCCGCCCTTTGCCTTTGGGTCCAAGGAAGCGAGAGAGGGAGTGGAGAAAGAGGGATACAAAGTCCCCGGCCTTGGCGACCCGAATGTCCCGGAATCCTTTTCGGTTTGGGAAGTGGACGTCTCCGACCCGGCCCATGCTCAAGTGACCGCCCGTATCAAAACCGGCGTGTTAGTCGGGGAAATGGTCGAGGGAATGCCGGCCGTCGGCGGTTCCAGCCCCAATTCACTGGCCGCCTCGGACACCCGGGTCTTCGTCAGCAACGGCAACAACGACACGATCTCGGTCATCGACACAGAGAGCGATGCTGTTGTCCGGACGATCCGGTTGACTCTCGACAAAAGACTAAACAGGCTCCGCGGTATCATACCTTTCGGACTGGCGCTCTCGCCTGATCAAAAAAGGCTCTACGTGGCTGAAGCCGGGATAAACGCCGTAGCTGTGATCGACACCCGCAAGGGAGAGCTCTTGGGTCATATCCCCGCCGGCTGGTTTCCCTCCAAAGTAGCGGTCAGCCGGGACGGTCGGTCCCTCATTGTCGCCAACGCCAAGGGCTTCGGCAGCGGCCCGAACGGGGGCCCCGGCTTCGTGGCCGGCCCCGAAGGCACATACATAGGCAATCTGATGAAAGGGACGGTTTCCATCATTCCAATTCCTGGAGAGGACGAACTCCGGAAGGAGACGGCGCAGGTCACTGCCAACAACTTCCGGTTTGAGAAACCCGACCAGGACAGCTTCGGCTGGAGAAGGGGCAACCCGGTTCCCCTGTATCCGGGAAAAAGCGCTTCGCCTCTCGAACACATTGTTTTCGTGGTCAAGGAAAACCGCACTTTTGACGAGGTTTTCGGCCAGGTTCCCGGAGCCGACGGAGAGGCCTCTCTTGCCCGCTACGGATCCGGCGTCACCTTTTCCAACAAGGACGGTAGCCGGAAGGTCGAAAGCGCCACGGTCATGCCCAACCACTTGGACCTGGCCAGGCGCTTTGCCATCTCCGACAATTTTTACTGCGACAGCGACGTCTCGGCCGACGGCCACCGTTGGCTCGTCGGGGTCTATCCCAATGAATGGGTGGAGGTCAACGTGGCCGGGAGCTACGGAGGCGGCCGGGACATGAAGTTCGGCTCCACCGCGCCCGGAGCCCTGGCCTTCGTCGGCGCTTCGGCCGCGGTCTACCCGGAGGACTATAATGAGGCCGGCTCCATTTGGGATCATTTCGCCCGCCACAAAGTCGACTATTTCAATTTCGGGCTGAGCGTCCAGTTTGCGACACCGGTTGAGGACGACAGCCGCTTCAAATACACCGGGACGACCCACGTCATCAACTACCCGACCCCCGCGGAGCTGGCCGAGCACACGTCGCGCCTTTACGCCACTTACAACACCAGTATCCCTGATCAATTCCGCGTCGACATGTTCATCAAGGAATATACGGAACGATGGGCGGGCGAGGGCCGGAAGTTCCCTTCGTTCGTCACGGTCTACCTTCCCAACGACCACGGGGCCTGGGAACGGCCCGAGGACGGCTATCCCTTTCGGGAAAGCTATCTGGCCGACAACGACCTCGCCCTGGGCCGCCTGGTGGAATTTCTGTCGCGGACGCCATACTGGAAGAAAATGGCCATCTTTGTGACAGAGGACGACCCTCAGAACGGCGTCGACCACATCGACGCCCACCGCAGCCTGTTGATGGTGATTTCACCTTGGGCCAAAAAGGGCTGGGTCAGCCATGTCCACTCCAGCTTCGGGAGCATTATAAAGACGGCTTGGAATGTCCTAGGGCTCCCCTGCCTCAACCAATATGACGGCGGCGCCGCCGACCTGGCTGATATGTTCTCAAGCCAACCGGATTTCAGCCCGTATTCCGCCTTGCCGGCCGACTCCCGGATCTTTGATCCGCAGAAAGCCCTCGACCCCTTGGATGAGAAATTCAATTGGAAGGCGCTCCTGGACTCCCCTCTTCTGGATGACCCGGAGACTATCCGGGACTGGATGGAGGAAGAGAAGGACTAGCGGGCACCCCCGCCGCTCCCTCCGCCGCCGCCTCCCCCGCCGCCGCTGAAACCCCCTCCGCTTCCGGAGCTATAATGGGCGGCCGAGGTGCTGGCCTGCTGGATCGACATCGCCATAGACTCGATGTTGTGGACCATGCCCGAAATCCGTCCCATGCCCGCCCAGGCCGTGCGGTCAAAGCCGTAATACCATGCCGGCGCGGCCGACCGTTCATCTTTCAGGATAATGGGGAGCATCTTAAGGATCTTCTTGGCATTCCCGAAAATGATCGCAAACACCAGGTAGTGTTCCCACAGCTTGTAGGCTTCGGGGGGGACCTCTTCGAAACTGGAAAAATCGTCCAGGAAGCGGTCCAGACCCTTCCAGAGCTCATTCTCCTTTGCCCAAGGCAACGATCTCCGTTTGAGCTTGGGGCCGAAAATACCGGCCACCAGGACCAGAAGGGGGCTTAGTGTCAGGATGCCGAGCGGCAGCGTGACAGCCAGGAAAATATTGCGGGCCTTCAGGCTCTGAGGTTCGACGAATTGGAGTTGGCCGGATTCTTTGCGGACGTCCTTCGCCCACGCCTGGTACCAGGTCTGGAATTCGCGCGCATTTTTCTTTAAGTAGCCTTGCAGCTGATCAATGTCGAGCTGCGTTCCCGGCTCATGGCCAGGGCTAATGATGGTATTGAATAGCAGGTCCAGAAGACTCTTTTCGTAGGGCAGGATTTCTGGGTGGCCAACATAGTCCTTTTTCAGGATGATCGCTGTTTCCAGTTTTTCTTTGCTCCCCAAGATTCCGTGTTTTTCGACCTTCCGATCCTGAAACTCGAGGAAACCCCGCCTGGCCAAGTCAAATAAGCTGGCTGTGAAAGAACGCGGAGTGATCGCGCCTCCTTCTCGGAGCAGGACCTCGACAAGCGCAGGACGGAGATCTGAGGGCAGCTCTCTATAGTAATCCGGGATGTCGGGGAAGCGATAGTCCTTGCCTATCCTTTTCCAGTATTGAAGGTATATCAAAAACCAGATGAACGGCCCCAGGACAACCCAGATGGCCCAGAGAGAGGCCCCGATGAGAAACGTTTTCCTCTGTCGCGCCGACCGCTCCTGTTCTTGGGTGGCCCGGTCCTGTTCCCTGCGCGCCCGTTCGATGGTCTCTTGGACAAAACCGGCCTCTTCCTTCTGGATGGACTCACGGTTTTGGCGCGACGACGGAACACCCTCCACCAGCCCGGCCGGCCACACCATCCTGATCTCCAGTGACTGGCCTGCCGGAAGGTCGGTTGCCGTGAAGCGCGCTGTGCGGGCATCGACCAGCTCCGCCCAGCCGGAGAGAGGTCCGTGTCCGTAGACTAAGATGTCCTCTTGGCGCGGTGCTTCCGCCGGCAGGCTCACGGTAATCGAAACCTTCTGGGTCGGCCGCTCCCAGCCCTTGCCGATCATCTGCCAGTAAAGCTCGGAAACATCCGGATAGCTGACGATGCCTCCGCGGATGCGATAGCGGATCTGGAATGTCCGCTGTTCATCGGCCGCCCGGAAATTCCACTCCGCTTTGTAAACGCCGTTCGAAGTTGAATCTTCAAGCGGCAGTTTCTGTCCGTTTTGGTCCCGGACCTCGAACTGCTCGATGGCGGTATCATAGCGATAGCCTTTTCGCTCAACGGAGAGCGGGAGAGTGTACCAGGCGGCCGAAAAACTCCCCTCGAAATCGAACGTCCGGTACTCGTCGACGACAAAAGAGCCGTCGCTCTCGACACGGACTGAGATCCTGACCTCGGGAAAGTAATAATCTTTGGTCGCCGCCTCCAGACCCGCGCCGGAGGCAGCTAGGAGAGCCCAGATCGTCAGGCCGAAAAGTAGGCCACGCCCAGCCCAATTATCCGTCCGAAGCGGTCTCATCATCTCTCGACGTCAAGCGGTTTCATAGTCAGCAGGTTGCGCTTGGCCTTCCAGTATTTCCGGCTCGTCCGGCCGTCTGACCCGCTTAGCTCGACTGTCCCCTGCATCTCGTTTCCTGTCACCTTTCCGGCGAAGCTCATTCTTGTGCTCCCGGAGCCGCCGTCCGCTTCGGCCACAAAGTTAAACTGGTCCCCCACGAGGCTGATCTCGATGAGCGGCATCTCTCCCTTCCCCATTTTGATCAGGCCGCTTGGCCATTGAAAATGCTGATCGATCTCCAGCCCGAAGGACGTTTTCCCGGTGCCGTCTGGCCAAGCCCCTTCCCATTCCCCGGTCACGTTGGCCGGCACGATCCAAAGATAGACATTGTGCGAGGTCGTGTCGACCATGACGATCGCCGAGTCATCGGGCTTCCACGTGTCCATGGCGTAGTTGTGTGAAACGATCCGGGTGCCCGGCCTCAGCTGGGCAAGGAGGCTGGGCCGCAAGCGCAAGTTGACGGATGTCAGGAGATAAAGGGAGACGACCGTGGCCTCATGAAAATCCGCCTGGAAAAGGTCTTGCTCTAGGAATTTGACAAGGTGGCCGACGTTGGCCTCGGCCGCATTCTCCTTGCTTTCCCGGATGCGTTCCGGGTCGATGTCGATGCCCACGCCCTTAGTCCCATAAAGTTCCGCAGCCGTGATGACGATGCGCCCGTCCCCGCAGCCCAGGTCGTAGAGCACGTCTCCCTTCGCGACTTTGGCCATCCGGAGCATCGTGGCGACGACCTCAGGCTTAGTGGGAACATAGGGGACGTCCAGGGGCTTGTCCTGGAGATAAAGCTGGCCGAAAAGAGGGTCCGGGGGTTCGGGTTTTTCCTGGAGGTCGGGCTGGCCTAAAAGAGAAAGCGGGATCAGCAAAAGAAGAGAAGCAAGCGAACGTCTCATGGAGCCTCCTTTGGCGCGACCGCCCGTCGAAAAACATGACTATAGAAAAAAAGCTGGAAGCTGTCAAATTCAGTTCGGGAGTTCTGCTTCGTTGACTTGACGGGAAGAATTCGATAACGTAGCCGATCATGAAAACACGCAAAATATGTTGCCTCGCCGCGCTGGCCCTGATCTTCGCCGTTCCTGTGGGCCTGTGTCAGGATGGGCTGATGAGCCCGAAAGAGCAATTCGGCTTCGACATCGGCGCGGACTACATGGTCGTCAACTATACCCAGCTCCTTGCTTATTGGGAGAAATTGGATGCGCAGTCGGACCGGCTGTCCCTCCAGACGATCGGCACCACTGCTGAGGGCCGCAAGATGGTCATGGCCGTGATCACCTCGCCGGCCAACCGGAAAAAGCTGGGCCGCTATAAAGAGATCTCGCGCCGCCTGGCCCTGGCCGAAGGCTTGAACGAAGGACAAGCGGGTGCCCTGGCGTCCGAGGGGAAGGCAGTCGTTCTTATCGACGGCGGCCTCCACGCAACCGAGATACTCGGTTCCCAACAGCTCCTCGAGCTCGTTTGGCAGATGGTCAGCCGCAACGACGCGGAGACCAGGCGGATACTGGACAATGTCATCCTGCTGGCTGTGCCGTCGAACCCCGACGGCTTGGAGCTCGTCGCCGATTGGTATATGAGAGAAAAGGACCCGGCCAAGCGGACGACAAGAGGCCTACCGCGCCTTTACCAGAAATACATCGGGCACGACAACAACCGTGATTTTTACATGATCAACCAGCCGGAAACGGAAGCGGTCTCCCGCGTCATGTACCTGGAATGGTTCCCGCAGATCGTCTATAACCATCACCAGACCGGGCCCGAGGGGACGGTGCTTTTCTGTTCGCCTTTCCGCGACCCTTTCAATTACTTCTTTGACCCGCTCGTCCCGACCGGCGTCGATCTGGTGGGTGCCGCCATGCATTCCCGGTTCGTCGCCGAAGGGAAGCCCGGCGCGACCATGCGCTCGGGAGCTCCTTATTCGACCTGGTGGTCCGGAGGTTTGCGGTCCACCTCCTATTTCCATAATATGATCGGCATCCTGACCGAAACGATCGGAAACCCGACTCCGGTGGATATCCCCTTCCTTCCCGACAAACAGCTTCCCAAGAACGACCTCCCCTACCCCGTCGCACCTCAGAAATGGCATTTCCGGCAGTCGATCGATTATTCCATCTCCGCTGACAGAGCGATCCTGGATCTGGCTGCCAGGATGCCCGAGGGTTTTCTCCTGAATATCTATCGCATGGGCCGGAACTCCATCCAGCGCGGGAGCCAAGACAATTGGACCATAACTCCGAAGAATATCGGGACAGTGGAAGAAGCTATCCGAAAAGAGAACGCCAAGCCGGAGGGATACGGCCGGGGCTTCCCGTTGAAGTACTATGATCTGCTCCATGACCCGGTGTTGCGGGATCCGAGGGGCTTTGTCATCCCCTCCGACCAGCCCGATTTCGCGACGGCGACCAAGTTCGTAAACGCTCTCCTCAAGAGCGGTGTGACCGTATTCCGGGCCAAAGCGTCTTTTGAGGCGGGAGGAAAAAGCTACCCCCAGGGCTCCTATGTAGTCAAGTGCGACCAGGCCTTCCGCGCCCATGTCCTGGCCATGTTCGAGCCGCAAGATCACCCCCATGACGTCCTTTACCCCGGAGGCCCCCCCTTGGCACCCTATGACAGCGCCGGCTGGACCCTGGCCTATCAGATGGGCGTCGTCTTCGACCGGATCCTCGACAGCTTTGCGGGGGATTTCGAGAGAATCGGAGGCGAAGCCCGCCTGGCTCCGGGCAGGATCGAGGGGAGTCCCAATCCGGCAGGCTTCGTTCTCGACCATAGGATCAACGATAGTTTCATCGCCGTCAACCGGTTGCTCAGCCAAGGGGAAGCTATTTACTGGATGAAGACTTCCCTAACCGCCGGCGGCAAGACCTATCCACCCGGAGCGGTTTTTATTCCCGCAGGGGCAGAAACACAATCCAGGTTGATGCGGGCTGCCGGGCCGCTGGGGCTCGCCGCCGCCGCCGTCGGGGAGATTCCCCGGGGAGAAGCACTGAAGGTGCGGCCGGCCCGCGTCGGGCTTTGGGATCAGTATGGAGGATCGATGGCTTCGGGCTGGGCCCGCTGGCTCCTGGAACAGTACGAGTTCCCGTTCGAAGTCGTCTATCCAGCGGCGCTTGATGGCGGAAATTTGAAGGCGAAATATGACGTCCTGATCTTTGTCGGCGGAGCTATCCCTCGGGAGGATAGAAAGCCCGAGGATGAATTCCGGTTCTTTGCCCCATCCACGCCCGAGGAAGTGCCCGAAGAGTTCCGCGACCGGCTGGGAAGCATCACGGTCGTCAAGACGGTCCCTTTGCTGCGCCGTTTTCTTGAGGATGGCGGGACGGTCCTGGCCATCGGCGCCTCGACCTCGCTGGGATTCCACGCCGGGCTGCCTATCTCCGACCCGCTCATCGAACGGCATCCGGACGGGACGGAGAACCGTCTGCCCAAAGAAAAATATTATATTCCCGGCTCCTTGCTCCAGGCCAGGGTGGACCTCAACCAGCCCCTTGCTTTTGGCCTGACCGAACGCGTCGATTTCTATTTTAACAACAGCCCCGTTTTTTCCCTCAATCCCGAGGCCGCCGTCCTGGGAGTACGGCCGGTCGCCTGGTTTGATGGGCCGGCGCCCCTCCGCAGCGGCTGGGCTTGGGGTCAAAGCTATCTTGACAAAACCGTGGCCGTGCTGGAAGCGAAGGTGGGCCCGGGAAAACTGTTTTTATATGGCCCCGAGATCATTTTCCGGGGACAGCCCCACGGGACCTTCAAGCTCCTGTTCAACGGACTCCTTTACGGAACGGCCGAGCCTGCTACTCTCTGATACCGGCGAGGTCGAGAAGGAAAGCGTATTGCAGGGCCGTCTCCCGGTATTGCCGGAATCGGCCCGACTGTCCGCCGTGACCGGCGTCCATGTTGGTATGGAGCAGCAGGATGTTCCGGTCCGTTTTTAGAGAGCGCAGCTTGGCCACCCATTTAGCCGGCTCCCAGTACTGGACCTGGGAGTCTTGCAGGCCTGTCGTGACCAGCATGGCGGGATAGTCCTTGGCTTCGACGTTGTCGTAGGGCGAATAGGAAAGCATGTAATCGTAATATTCTCGAGTGTTGGGGTTTCCCCATTCGTCGTACTCTTGGGCGGTCAGGGGGATGCTCGGGTCGAGCATGGTCGTGATGACGTCGACGTAGGGAACTCCGGCGATGACGCCCTTGAAAAGATCCGGCCTCATGTTCACAACGGCGCCCATCAACAGCCCTCCTGCGCTCGCGCCCGCCGCGAAGAGCCTGTCCGGCCGGGTGAAATTCTCGGCGATCAGGTGTTCGGCGCAGGCGATGAAGTCGGTGAACGTGTTTTTCTTCTTCAGGAGCTTCCCATCCTCGTACCAAGCTCGCCCCATCTCTGACCCGCCCCGGATGTGGACCAGGGCGTAAATGAATCCGCGGTCGAGAAGGCTGAGAATCGAGAAATCGAAATAGGGATCTTCAATCGCGCCGTAGGACCCGTAGCCGTATTCGAGAAGCGGGTTCGTGGCGTTCTTCTCCATCCCCTTCCGGTAAACTATGGAAATCGGGATTTTGACTCCGTCAGAGGCCGTCGCATAGATCCTTTCCGCCTGGTAGTTTTCCGGGTTGAATCCGCCCAGGACTTCCTGCTGTTTCAGCAGCTTCTTCTCGCCCGTCTTGAGGTTGGTTTCGTAGACGGAGTTCGGGGTCGTCAGGGACGAGTAATGATAGCGCAGCCAGTCGGTATCAAATTCCGGGTTTTCCCCAATAGCCGCCGCGTAGGTCGCCTCTCCGAAATCGAGGCTGTGCTCGGACTTGTCCTTCCAGTCGATAGCCCGGATTTGGGTCAGGCCGGCCTTCCGTTCTTCGACGACGAGGAAATCGTTGAAAATCTCGAAACCCTCGAACAGGACGTCCTCCCGGTGGGGGATGACCTCGACCCAATTTTCCTTCGTGGTTTTATCTAAAGGCGCTTCCATGAGCCGGAAGTTTTTGGCCTGGTAGTTGGTCCGGATATAAAGCTTGTCGCGGAAATGCTCGACCTGGTATTCGAGGTCGCGCTCGCGCGGCTGAACTACTGTGAACCGGTCGTCGGGATGGTCGGCATCGAGGATCCGGTATTCCGTGGACAGGGTGCTCTCCGAGGCGATGATCACATATTTCTTGGACTTCGATTTGAAGATGGCGGCGTTGAAGGTTTCATCGGATTCGACGAAAACCTCCTGGTCTTCAGAAACGGGGGTTCCAAGCCTATGCCTCATAACCCGGTAGGGCCGGAGAGTAGCCGGGTCTTTCAGCACATAGAAAACGGTTTTGTTGTCATCGGCCCAGGCGACCGTCCCGAGGGTGTTCGGGATCTCGTCGGGCAGGATCTCCCCGCTGGTCAGGTTCTTGAAGCGCTGTTCATAAAGCCTGCGGCTGACCGTGTCGACGGCATAGGCCAGGAGGCTATTGTCGGGGCTGACTTCAAGTCCCATCAGGGAAAAGAAAGGCTGGCCTTCCGCCAAGGCACTGCCGTCAAGCATCACTTCTTCCGGGGCATCCAAGCTCCCCTTCTTCCGGCAGTGGACGGGGTACTCCTTCCCTTCCTCGTATCGTGTATAGTAATAGTAACCGTTCTCGCGATAAGGGACCGACATGTCGGCCGGCTTGATCCGGCCGACGATCTCCTGATAGAGCTTTTCCTGAAGCGCCTCGGTCGGCTCGAGCATGGCCTTCAGGTATTCATTTTCTGCTTTGAGATAGGCGACGGCCTTGGGATTCTCGCGCTCCTTGAGCCAGTAGTAGTAATCAACCCGCGTTTTCCCGAACTCCTGGAACTCCTTCTTGATCTTCTCGGCAGCGGGCGGCTGGGGTCCGGTCTCGGCCTTCCGGCAGGCGATCTGTCCAAAAGCGAGAACAAAGGTCAGGCAGAAGAGGGCCAGGAAAATGCGCAATGCTTGGCGACGATTCATGAGTTCCTCCTAGGCATGATTTTTGCCGGCTAAACCCGGATGATCTTAGATCTCTTTGGCGAAAATGTTCCTGAAATACACCGGCGCGATGCTGTCGTGGTTCTGGAGACCGATATACCCCTCGGCGGCGAAATCCTTGATCTTGCCGCGCGGCTCCATCTCCCAGTCGACGACTTGAACCCCGTTGAGCTCGACGCGGATCCGCTTTCCCTGACAGGTGATCTTCAGATGGTTCCATGCGCCGGTCGGCTTCGAGGCCTCCTTGACCGGAGCCGCGGCATCATAGACCGCTCCCGTCCGGTGAATGCCCTCGCCGGCGTCGTAGATCTGGACCTCGAAGGAATGATAGATATAATCGTCGCTCGTGGGCAGGTCGGGGATCCGGTAAAAGATGCCGGAATTGGTGTTTTTCTGAGCGCACTGGAATTCGAGGTCGAGGACGAAGTCCCGCCATTTCCTCACGCTGTGCCAGAGGAGGCCCATCCCCCCTTGGGACTTTAACACGCCGGTTTTCTCGTCCAGCTCGAAATGCCCGGGGCCGTAATGGTTCCAGCCGTGTTTCGAATACCTCCAGTTCCAGCGGGAAAGAAGCGGTGTATAGCCCTCATAATATGTCAGGGCCTTGATGTTCTCGAGGCCCTTTCGTGTGGCCGGCTCGGGGGTCATGACCTCTTTTTCATTTTCATATTCAATGGTCAGATAACCGGCATAATCCTGGAGGGTCAGCTCTGCCAGGATGTCGCGCAGTCCCGCCTTGCCCTCTCCGATAGCCACGTCATCGGCCTTCTCTCCGGAGCCGAAATCGCTCCGGTCCTTGATGTGGACATCGACGATCCGCCCTTTGAGCATTCTCAGGGCGTCCAGCGGCCGGATGCCTCCCCTCATCCAGTGACCGGGATCGGCGCACACGCCGATGCGCTCGTCCAACCCCTTGATCCGGTCGAGGGCCGTCTGCGGCTTGGCGTATTTGGAGGGCTCGGGGTGGTTGTGGACGGCGATCCGGATGTCGTATTCCTTGACCAGCTTATCGAGCACGGGGAAGTCGGGATCCTGGGGCTCGGTGGCGATCACCTGGATCCCCATTTTGCGGGCGAAATCGAAGGCCTTCCGCATCTCCGCTTCGGTCCGTCCGATGTCCACCACTCCGTAGCCCACAACCTCCATCCCTGCTTCCGCCAGTTTTTTTCGGACCGCTTCGATCTGCGCGTCGGTCAGCTGATGGCTGAAGGCGACACTCTTGTCGTCAACCGAAAGCGGCTGGCCGGGATAGGCTTGGAGGTACTTGATGCCGAGCGCCTTGGTTTTCTCGACAGCCTCGGCGAATGTGTATTTCCTGTAGGTCCAGCACTGAACGGCCACGGGGAATTTCTTGATCCTCACCTGGCTCAAGTCCTCTTCTTCCGATCCGAACAGCGGGGCCGAGCCAATAACCAAAGCCAGGAGTGTCAGGATAATAGGAACCGAAATTTTTTCCTTCATCGTTTCTCCTCCTTCCGGAGCCCGGTCAGCGCCGGGATTCTCCGGATGATCGCGAGTTTTATCCCTGGACCTCGGGGGTCCTCATTCTCTCCTTGAAGAAAAGCAGAAAGACGAAAGCGCAGAGGACCGTCAGGAAGCAGGGAACAAGAAAAACGTTGGTCCAGTTGGTGACCTCATTCCGGGTGAACAGGTCATGCACCCACCCGGCGAACAGGCTGCCGATATAATTTCCCACCCCATAAGTGACCAGGGTGATCAGGCTCTGGGCGGAATGCCGGATATCCCGCGGGGCGACGGTATCCACGTAAATAAAGGCCGCAGCGAAGAAAAAGACGAAGCAAAAACCATGCAGCGCCAGCGAGGCGATGACCAACCAGGAGGGTTTCCCGATGGCGAAAATGATGTAGCGCAGGGGCCAGGCCAATATGCCCAGGGCGAGGATCTTCCGGATCCCGATCCGGGCGATGAGATAGGGCAGCAGAAAGGCGAGGACAAAGATCTCCGCCACCTGGGCGATGGTCATGACCCAGGGCAGGATCGTGCTCGAGACGCCGACCTTATCCGAGGTCAGGAACGGCGCCGTGAGGATGTAGTAAAACATCAGCTCCGTGGCGACGATGAAAGCGATGATGATGAAGATCAGGAAATTTCGGTCCTTCATCATCTTCAGGGCTTCGAGGAAGGCCCAGGGCTTGACGCCCTCCTTGCGCGGCGGAGTATGAGGCAGGGAAAAAGCCTGGATTCCCATGATCAGCGAGAAAATCCCCGCCAGGAGGATCATATCCCCCTTGAAGGCGAGGCCGCTCGCCGACCTGGCCCCGATCCGCCACAGCGTCAGGATATAGCCGGCAGCGATCCAGCCGATCGTACCCCAGACCCGGATCTTGCCGAATTCCTTCTCCGAATTCTGCAGGTTGATGAAGGCGATGGAATTGGTCAGGGCCAGCGTCGGAGCATAGAGAAGGCAGTAGATGAACATCATCCAGACCATTGTGCTGTAGGAAGTGACTGTGGCGATGAGGATCAAGAAGACCCCGCCGGCCAGCTGGAGCCAGGCCACGACCTTCTGGCTCGGGAAATAGCGGTCGGCGATCTGCCCGCCGACAAACGGAGCTATGATCGTGGCCAAGGGAAGAAGGCTGTAGATCAGGCTGAATTGGGCGCCGCTGTATCCCAGGGTGTTTTTGAGGTATTCGGAAAGAACGGGAGCCCAGGCCCCCCAGATGGCGTACTGAAGAAACATCATGAAGCCGAGGCGGAAGCGGACGCTCATGGGCCACTCTCCTTTGGGTGTTTGATATTTCTTACCGGAATTCGCCCCGGGCTGTCAAGCCGCACGGGTCTCACGCTTTGTAGATGTGGTCCAGTAGCTCGAGGATATTCCTGATCGAGGTATCGACGAACTCGAGCCCGATCTCATAGTTCTGGGTGTCGGCTATCGGTGTCACCCATTTCACCTCTCCCGAGGCCTGGATGAGCCGCCGGGTCCGGGGCGATTGGAGCTTGATGGAAAGGACGGTTCCTACCGGAAACTCGACATCGCAATCCACCCTCAGGCCGCTCGGCGAGGCGTTCCGGGTCCGGCCGTAGAAGAGGACCTTCTCTCCCCTGTGGCCGGTCTTGTTCCGCGGAGTCAAGGTGATCGGAAATCCATCCTCCAACCTCGGCTCCCTCCGCCTGTCAGGGTCGGCGTCGCCCTTTTTTTTCCTTCTTTTCCAGAACATGGCTCCTCCTTTCTAAACCAATTCCCCGGAAAATTCAACCTCTTATTTCTTTCCCTCCACTGAGCGCGGTCTTTTCTTGACATCCTTTTTTCGCGACGATAAGATGGCGGGGAGAAAATGACGATGACCACTCAAATCGGAATCATCCTGGGAATCATGGTTCTCGCCTACGCCGTCGCCAAAGCCGGCAAACTGACGGTCGAGATCAGCATGTTTTTTGCCGCGCTCGCGGGAGGTCTGACCGGCCTCATTTTTCGAACTCCTCCGGCCGGCGATCTCATCCGGCATCTTGTCGAGGGCTCCTCCACCTACCTGGACGTCATCCTTGTCTTCTCTACGGCGACGATCTTTATGGCCATCGTCAACGAGTCGGGAGGAGTGAACTATGTGGTGCGGGCGACCATCCGGGCCTTCCACAATAAAAGGCTGGCCGCCCTGCTCGTCCTGATGATCATCGTGCTCATCCCCGGAGCCCTGACAGGCGCCGGGAGTATCTCTCTTCTCGTGGTCGGCGCGCCGGTCGCCATGGCCCTGAAACTGCTGGGGATCTCTCATAAAAGGGCCGCCGCCATCCTGTTTATCGTCGCCGGGCTGAGCGCCGCGGCCCCGCCGGTCAACATCTGGGCCATGATCCTCTGCGCCGGCACGGCCATCCCTTACGTCGGGTTTGAGCTTCCCCTGGGCGTGCCCGTCCTGATATGTGGGATCTTTACGATGCTCGTTCTGGGCTGGAAAAAGGAGCGCTCCATCGACCTCGCCACGGCTCTTAAGGAGATGCCCGAAGTGCCGGCCAGAATGACCTGGTGGAGGGTCGTGCTTCCGTTCCTGGTATTTTTCGGGTCGGTGGCGGCCTATCGAATTTTTCCCTTCGAGACGCCCATCCTCGGACTGCCCTTGCAGTTCACGCTCTCCGCCTTGGTGGCCTGGCTGGTCAGCGCCCGCAAAATAAGGATCCTGGCTCTGTCCAGGGATACGGTCAAACGCCTTTTACCGCTCATCTCCACTGTTGTCATTGTCGGGATGCTTCAGCAGATCATGACGGCCACGGGCGTCCGCGGCCTGCTGTCTTTCGCCGTGATCAGCATCCCTCTGGTCTTTCTGCTCATCTCCCTGGCGATCGTCATTCCCGTCTCCGAGGGAGTGCTGACTTACGGAGCCGCCGCAGTTTTGGGCATTCCGCTGATCTGGTACTTGGATTCGATCGGCTTCCACGCGACCGTCGCCATCGCCGGGCTGACTTTGCTCTGGCCGTTGGGTGACGGCCTGCCGCCAACCGCCCTGATCGGACGCCTCAGCGTCATGGTCTCCGAGTATAAGGGTTCGTACTGGGAGGTCCTCAAAGCCGCTTGGCTGCCTTGGATTTTCATCACCATCGTAGGCATTCTCATGGTTGTCTACAGCGCCAAGCTTTCGTTCCTGGTGCGATGGAGCATGTAGGATAAGGGGTGCCAATGACTTTCATCATGATTCTCTATTATCTCATCACGGCCTATCTCGCCGCGCTCCTGGTTTGGAACTTTGTCCGGGAAAAGAAAAAAATCGAGGAATTGGCCCAGTATCTTCTGGTCCTCATCCCCCTGGTGCTGAGGATCCTGCGGATAAAATAGAGAGGAGGAACCCCTGCCATGAAGCGGCCAGGCATCGTCAAAGCCGTTTTGGTTTTCCTGTTTCTTGTCTTTCTCATCCAGGGCGGCCTACGGCTCTACCGCCACCGGCATTTCGATGTCCCGGTTGTGGCCGGCCCGGGAGTCACCCGGGTTGCCCGCCTGAGCGATTTCGGCCCGGGCCTCAAGAGGACGATGGCCGACGGCCCGGTCTATTTTCTGGAGGGGAAAGAGCCCGGCGGCAAGGCCATCCTGATAGCCAATACGCACGCCAATGAACCCGAGGGCCTGCTGGCGGCGCTCCTGATCCTGGAAAACGCCGCCGTCGATAAGGGAACCCTGATCATCATCCCCCAATTCAACCGGAGCGCCGGCCGGAACACCAGACCGGGGGACGGATATCCGCTCTATTTCGAGATCCCTACGGATTGGGGCAAAAAGAAATTCCGGATGGGAAACCGGGATGCCTCTCCCCTGGACCAGTGGCCGGACCCCGACGTTTATATCCATTATCCCGACCGCCAGCTCCTCTCCTACATCGATGCCCGCAACGTCAACCGGACATGGCCGGGACGCCCGGACGGCCCCTTGATGGAAAAAGTCACTTTCGCCGCCATGGAGATGATGCGCCGGGACAAAATCGACATCGCCATCGACATCCACGGTGCGGAGACCATGTTCCCAGTAACGAATTGTATCGTCGCTCCGGACAAATCGAACCGGATCGCCACCATGGCGGCCCTCACAGTAAAGGCCAAGGAGGGGTTTGACAGCCATGTCGAGCCATCCCCGTCGGGTTTCCGAGGGCTTTCTCACCGGGAGATCGGGGATTTCTCGGACACTCTCCCGTTCCTCCTCGAAGCGCCCATACCCTTCCTCGACCAGCCCACCGGCCCCAAGACGGAAAAATTCCTCCTCGACGGCAAGGATCCTTTTCTATTGAGCTTGGCCCAGAAAAAAAAGCTGTTCGTTCCCTATGACTCTTCGGGATGGCCGCTGGAAAAGCGGGTCGGCCAGCACTGCTCGCTCATCCTGGAAATCCTGCGCCAATACTCCAAGAAAAACCCGGACCGCTCCGTCCTGGTCCGGGATATCCCCCGCTATGCGGAGATCGTCCAGAACGGGGTGGGCCATTACTTCCATGACCCAGCCAAAGCGGCAAAGGACAAGGTCTTTCTGAATTGAAGGCCCCATAGAAGAGAGGCTTTCCTTAAGGTCTGCGAGACGGTTTTTTTGTTAGGGATAGGCTGGTGAAGCCGGGAGAGAGAGAGAATAAAAATGAAATCCATCCTTCTGCGGAGCAGCCTGGTAGTTCTCGCTGTATTGGTGACGGCCGGCTTTCTGACTATGCACCGGAGTCAACCGGCTCCGGCTTGGCAGCCGGACAGCGAACCCGAAGGCTGCACCGTTATCATGGTCGGTAAATCGGCCTCGACCGACGGTTCGGTCATGACCACCCATGCCGCCGACTGCGGCGTCTGCGACTTTACCTGGCGGCATGTCCCGGCGGCCGACCATAAGCCCGGCGAAACCCGGAAGATCTATCATATCCACCAGATCCGGACCTGGCCGCCCTCCGAGGGGAACAAATGGGATCTCTACAAGAACGATTTCACGGGTTTGGAAATCCCCCAGGTGCCGCGCACGTACGCTTTTCATCACGGCGTTTTCGGATATATGAACGAGCACCAGCTGGCCATCGGTGAAGCAACCATCGGCAATGCCCGCAAACTCTCCAATCCCACGCCGGCGGCCAAGATCGACATCACCATGCTGACGCTTCTGGCCATGGAGAGATGCCGGACGGCCCGCGAGGCCATATTGTTTATGGGCGGGCTGGCGGAGAAACACGGTTTTGGCTTCCATGACGGGGGTGAAATGCTGGCCGTGGCCGACCCGAATGAGGTCTGGGTTTTCGAGATCATGCCGGTGGGCCCCCTCTGGACGCCCACGACCGGAAAACCCGGTGCGGTCTGGTGCGCCCAGCGGGTCCCGGACGATCACGTCTCCGTCTGTCCCAACGAGAGCCGGATCGGAGAGATCGACGTCCGGAACAAGGATTATTTCCTGGCCTCAGCCCACGTCATCTCGCTGGCCGTCGGACAAGGGCTTTACGACCCCAAAGCCGGGCGGCCGTTCAGCTGGAAACGCGCCTACTGCCCGTCCGAAGCAAGCGCCAGGACGAACCCCAGGCGGGCCCGGATCTGGCGCTTTTTTGACCTCGCCGCGCCGTCCCTGAAGCTCCCGGCCGACACCCCCAACATGGACTTTCCGTTTTCCGTCAAGCCCGACAGAAAGCTTTCGGTCCAGGACGTCATGGCGATGATGCGGGACAAGTGCGAGGGCAGCGAGTTCGATCCGCTGCGGGGGATGCGCGGGGGCCCGTTCGGAAATCCTTATTACGACGGCTCCACCCGGACGATCGGCACCAACCACGCCGAGTACACGACGGTAACCCAGTCGAGAGCCGGCTTGCCCGGACCGGTCGGCGGGATCGTCTGGCTGGCGCTCGGCTCCCAGGACACTTCCTGCTATGTCCCGTTCTATGCCGGGGTCACCGACCTGCCCGATTCGTACCGGGTGGGAGACCATTGGGTGTTCAGCCGGGATTCAGCGCGCTGGGCGTTTGATTATGTCGATTATCATGTCCAGGTGGTTTACGCGGCGGCCATCGAAGATGTCAAAGAGGCCCAGGCCAAATGGGAGGCGCCCGCAATTGACCGGACCGCGGAGATCGATAAGCGGGCCGTTGAGCTCTATGCTCAGGACCCCTCCAAGGCCGCGGAGTTCCTGACGGGATACTGCCTGGATAACGCCCGCAGCGTTGTCGCCGCCTGGTGGGAGCTCGGCGACCGTCTGCTGGTCAAGTATAACAAGTTCGGCACGTATATAGCTGAAAAGAGAACGGTCGAGCGGTCGCGGACGCAGCTCGTCCCGGACTGGTGGAAAAAAATGGTCAAGGTCTATGACGCTTTTCTAGAGCCGGTGGGCCGTTAAAGCCCCAGGGCTCGACCTTCATAAAACTCGACGAAGGAGGTATGACAGATGATCCGCAAGCTCACGATCGTTTCCGTCGCGGCTCTGGCCGTGCTGCTTTTGGGGATGGCGGTCTTGCCGCTCGGCCGCGGGTCCGGGCCGGCTGAAAGATTCGCGCCGGCCGATATCCCGGATGGCTGCACGGTCATCATGGTGGCCAAGGGCGCTTCGACGGACGGGTCGACCATGGCGACTCACACTTGCGATTGCGGCACCTGCGATTGGACCTGGCGGCACGTCCCCGCCGCCGACCACAAGCCCGGAGAGATGCGCAAAATCTACCACATCAACCAGTACAAGACCTGGCCTCCTGAGCAAGGGCTCAAGTGGGACCTTTACAAGAACGACTTCACCGGACTGGAGATTCCCGAGGTGCCGCATACCTACGGCTATCATCATGGGATGTTCGGGTACATGAATGACCAGCAACTGGGTATCGGCGAATCGACGATCGGCTGCGCCCGGAAGCTGTACAACAACACGCCAACCCCGGCCTTCGACATCACCATGCTCACCCTGATCGCCATGGAACGCGCCAAGACGGCGCGCGAGGCCATCCAGCTCATGGGGTCACTAGCCGAAAAGTACGGCTACGGCTTCAATGACGGCGGCGAAATGCTCGCCGTCCACGACCCCAATGAACTCTGGGTTTTTGAGATCATGCCGGTCGGGCCGCTCTGGACCCCCAAGACAGGCAAGCCGGGAGCGGTCTGGTGCGCCCAGCGGGTCCCGGACGACCAGGTCTGCGTCTGCCCCAACGAAAGCCGGATCGGGGAGGTCGACCTCAAGAACAGGGATTATTTCCTAGGTTCGGCGCAGATGGTTGCCTTTGCCGTCGAGCAGAGCCTCTATGATTCTAAAGCCGGGAAGCCGTTCAGCTGGAAGAGAGCCTATTCTCCAGCTGAGGGGAGCGCCGTCAGCAGTGAAGGCCGCCGGGCTAGGTTGTGGCGCTTCTTCAACTTGGTCGCTCCGTCGCTGAACCTCAGTCCCGAGACACTGAACATGGATTTTCCCTTCTCGGTCAAGCCGGACAAGCTCATCTCGGTCCAGGATGTGATGGACATGACCAGAGACCGGTCTCATGGGACCCGATTCGACAAGGTCAAGGGACTCCGGGGCGGCCCGTTCGGCAACCCGAACCTCTACAGCACGACCCGGGCGATCGGAACCCCGAGCGTGGAGTATACGACCATCACCCAGTGCCGCGGCTGGCTGCCGGCTCCGATCGGCGGGATCATCTGGCTGAGCTTCGGGCTCCAGGAGACTTCATGCTACATGCCGCTTTACGCGGGGATCACCGATGTGCCGGCCTCTTTCAAGATCGGGGACCACTGGACGCTCAACCGGGATTCCGCGCGCTGGGCCTTCGACTACGTGGATTTCCACACCCAGGTGGTCTACAACCTCGCCCTGGAAGAAGTCAAGAAAGCCCAAGCGGAGTGGGAGGCCAAGACCGTTGCCAGGATCCCCGAGATCGACAAAGAAGTGCTCGAACGATACAACCGGTCTCAGCTCGAAGGGATCGGCTATCTCGACGGGTTCTGCCTGAGTCACGCCGACAACGTCGTCAAGGCCTGGTGGAAGATCGGCGATGATCTGTTTGTCCACTTCAACAAACACGGCTACTACGATGTCGAGAAAAGAGCCTTGGACCGGAACCGGGCAGTTATTCCGGAGTGGTGGAAGCGGGCGATCAAGGTCTGGGATGCGATCTCCGAACCGGCCGAAAAGTAGCTGGAAAATGTATCCTATGCCACCCCTCTCTCTATCATGCTACAAGGTACGAAAACAAAAACGCAATCCCGCTCGGCTTGACCAGTGTGATGAAAAGTGAATAAAATGAGGAAACAGGAGATACTCAGATGAAAAAAATGCCGCTTGTCTTAGTCGCATGTTTTCTTTTATTTTGTGTATTATCGCTTTCCCTCGGCACCGCCCAGACGTCCGTCCCCAAGGCCAAGCTCCCCGTCCTGACCACCTCGGCCGGCCAAAGCAATGATGTCACGACGGTCAATATCGTCCTCGAAGAGGCCGGCATCGGTTTCGACTACTGCGATGTTCCGGATGTCGACATGATGAAGGCGGGTGTCGGGCTGGCCGACAAGGAATCGGGACCCGGGTTTCATGCCGAGGTCTATACCGACCTGGCCAAGTTCCCCAAGGGGACCCCTTACAGCGCCATCATCTTTGCCGTCGGGGCGAGCCTCAAAGGCATGGGCGCCTCCGGGCTGACCATCGAGAGCGAGGAGGCCCGCCTCAAGAGGGTCATCGAGTACTCGAAGCAGAACAAGGTATTCATCATCGCCGTCCACGTCGGCGGAACAGCGCTGCGGGGCGCACCCGGCAGCGACAACGAGAGGATGATCGACGCCGTCGCTCCCTTCGCCGATTACATTATCGTAACCAAGGAGAGCAACAAGGACGCCCGTTTCTCCAAGATCGCCCAGAGCAAGAAGGTCCCTTTGACCGAAGTGGATTATGCGCTTGACCTGGTCGGCATACTGAAGCAAGTCTTTCAATAACCGGCCGGGCAGCCGGCCTGATTTCCTCCGGGGCGTTAAGGCGCCCGAGGAGCGCAGATCCAATGGGCAAGACATACCTGGGAGTATTATTGGGGTTGGGGTTTTCTATCCTGCTGGCGGCATTCCTCATCGGGCCGGGGAGCGCCGCCGAGAGCCCGGCTGGACCTGCAGTCGTTCCCCTGGCCCAGTATTGGGAATTGGCGCGCGCTTCCGCCGAATGGGTGTTCGGCCAGCAGGCCGAGCTTATCTCTCAGTGGCAGAAAAGTTTCAACCCCGAGAACGTCTTCGGCTACCGTCCGCCGGGCGGGTTGCTCGAAATGGCTGTCATTTCCGCCTCGATTTTCGAGAAGGAAGGGAAGCCGGAATATGCGAGCCGGGCCAAACAAGTGCTCCTGACTTACGGCGGTTATCGTTCGGCCTATCCTGAATGGGCCAAGGTCAAGCGGGGGGATTATGCTGAAGGCGTTCCTGCCCTGCCGGATTTCTTCACCGTCATGCGGTATATCCGGGCCTACGATATCCTTCATCGCCTGGGCGCCCTTAGCCCGGCGGAAATCGCCCAGATTGAGACGGAGATCGCCCACAGCCTGGAATATCTTCTGCGTAGCCAGGAATGGGGGCCGATGAACCGCTCCGCGCTGAGGGCCGAATCCCTGGCCTGGGCGGTGCGGGCACTCCCCCATCACCCCCGCCGCGGGGTCTGGGAGATGCAGCGCCGGGCGCTCGGGGACGATAATTGGGGCAACTGGCAGATCGAAGACGCCACCATCTACAACGGCGTCTGGCTCTACTCTCTCCTGGGGTATGCGGACGCCCTGGGAAAACGGGAGGATCTTTTTAGGACTCCCGAGATGTATTACTACGGGAAGTACTATCTCCATCTGCTGAGCCCGGCCGGGATGGTCCCCGATTTCGGGGATGCTCATTGGGAGTCTAGTTGGGCGCATTACCTGGTCTTTTTCGAAGCGGCGGCGGCCGCTTATGGTGACCCACAGCTCAAGTGGGCGGCGGCTACGATCGCCCGGAAGTTCGTCGATTTCGGGGATCCCAAGAATATCGGCCTGGCTTATATGCTCCTCGACTGTTCCCGGTGGGGAACGGACGGCCTCGCGGCGGCCCCGCCGACCTCCCTGTCCGGGGATGTGATGGAGGATGTCCAAGGCAAGAAGATCGTCTTTCGAAGCGGCTGGAAACCGGAGGATACCTACCTTCTCTTGAACTACCGGGACGAAGGCGACGGCGGGCTGAATTTTCGTGATTACCTTCGCGACACCATCCCGGTCGAGGAAGAGAAAATGACCCACGGCCATGCCGACGAGAACAGTCTTGTCCTGCTCATGTCGGGCGGGTCAGTACTCCTCCATGACGCCGGGTACAGGGATTATATGCCCTCCGGTCCGTTCGGAGCGTACCGGCAGGACTATTTCCACAACCGCCTTTGCATCCGGCCCGAAAAGATCTGGATGGGCCAGAGACAGGGCGAATCCCGGTACAGCGTCCGGGATGGGGTGCCCGGTCAGGGGATTCTGGACTTCCTGCGAAACGCCGGCTCTTACCGGCGTGTCCGGACCCAGAAGGTCGATTTCCTGACGTTTGAGGATTTCGATTACAGCCGCACGCGGCTCAGGGATGAAGAGTGGGGATACGACTGGGACCGGGCCGTCGTTTACATCAAGAATCCCGAGATGTTCATCGTCTTCGACATCTTCAAAGCCCGCCGCGAGGAGTGGTTCACTCTGGCCAACCTTTGGCATGCTCAGAGGATCGTGGCGCATGGTGAACATTGGTATGACACGGTTTATGAGAAGATCCAGGACAGGACTCTGTCCACCGACAGGCATCTCCTGGTTCTTTTTCCTCTCACTCATTATCGACTGGAAGGGATAGAGCCGATCAGGCGTCACTACCAGGACGAATTCCTGATCCATCAGACCGCGGCCCAGCATTTTGAGCTCGGCCAGACAGCCGGTTTCGTCACTTTGCTCATCCCCCACCCCAAGGACGCGTCCTGCCTCGAATGGCCGGGCCGGATTCGACCCCTCTCCATCGTCCCTGAATCCGCCGGGCTGGGGCTGGAGGTAGAGGCCGGCAGCCGGAAGATAGTGGTGGGTATAAAGACGGACCTTCGCCGGGATATCGTCCGAGATTGGAGGCGGCCCCGCTATACCTATGAGGCGGGAAGGATCGCCTTCGGCGAGTTCGAGACCGACGGTGACCTCATCGTCGCCGCCGTGTCCGCGGCTGAACAAGGGCAGCTGGAGGCCCGGCTGAGCTATACGATCGTCAACCTGACCAAGGCCGTGTTGGGGAGCCGCATCCTAATCGAGGCCAAACCATTTCAATACGGACTGGCCTTTGACGGGAGTCCCGACGGTCCAGGAATCGGCAAACTGCGCTATTGGCGGGACGAGGCCGAAATCAAGGAAATTCCCTAGGATCCGCTCTGGAGTTTCTCCTGGGTCCTTTTCTTGAGGTCGTTGGCCTGGGCAGCGAGCTCCTGAAGCCGGTCCAGCATGATCCGGATCTTGATATTGGCCATCTTCCTCTTGCCGGTCTTCTGGGCCTCATAGTCTTTGGCCAGGAGCCGTTCCAGGTCGGGCGATTCGATCCAGCGGACGAGCTGGCCATTCTGGAATAGTTCCTCTTTGAGAGCGGCGAATTCCTGGCTCTCGACCAGAATTTTATGTTGGCTTAGAAAATCGGACCGCCATTTCTCGAACTCCGAGGAGGCATAAGGGGGCAGCGGCCCGAGCAGTTTCTTGGCTTCAGTAAATGTCTCTCCCAAGAATTTTTCCCCGTCCCTCAGGTAGTTCCGTGCTTTGTAATAGTCCGGGGTTAATGCGGGTCCGGCATTCGCCAGGAATAACTCAAATTCTTTTAGGGCATGCTTGAATGAGTCAAAGGCAAGGCCCGCTTTGAAATAGAGTTGATTCTCGACCTTGGCATCTTTCATTTCAGGTCCTTCTCCGAGCTGCACTTTTATATCACATCCCAGATCAAGGGGTCAATCGGGATTTGATCCGTCCAGGATCATTCTCCGGGGAGAATTGAATCGGTCCTTGAGATGTGGTAATCAATAGGGCTGGCCGGAATGAGATCCGTCCCAAAGGAGTAAACCCGATGAAACTCAAGGACTTCTACAGTGCGGTGATCGAAACCGGAGTCGAGAACGATCTCCGGGGTAAAGAAGAGATCCAAAAACTGTTGGCCGAAGAAAAGTCCAAGTTAGAAAAATTGGACGAAAAAGAGAAGGAATATTTCGACCGCGACCGGCTCTTCAACCCCTTCTCCGACACCCGGATACTCCATGGCGACGGGGAACTGGAGGTCGGAAAAGCCATCGTCGGTATCGACATGGAGGTCGGAGAGGTGCTCTTGGCCTATCTCCTCAATAAAGAACTCGAGCGCAAGATCGACCTGATCATCGCCCACCATCCTGAAGGGTTTGCCCTGGTCCGGCTGTTCGACGTCATGAAGCTTCAGTCGGACCTGCTGACCGCTTGCGGGATCACCCTGAGCGTTGCCGAAAAGTTGATGGAAAAGAGGATCGGTGAGGTGGAGCGGCGCCTCATGCCCGTCAATCACAACCGGACGGTCGATGTGGCCAAGCTCCTCGACTTCCCGATGATCTGCATCCACACCGCCGCCGATAACTGCGTCACTCACTTCCTTGACCGGTTGTTCAAAAAAGAGAAACCCGCCCGTCTCCGGGACATCCTCCAGCTGCTCAAGGGCATACCTGAATACCAAAGGTCGGCCGCCCTTCAGCTTCCCCCCAGGATCGTCAGCGGGTCGGAAGAGAGCCGCTGCGGCAAGATTGCCATCGAGATGACCGGAGGGACCGAAGGAGCCAAGGAGGTTTACGAGAAATATGCCGCCGGCGGTGTGAGCACCCTGGTCGGGATGCATATCAGCGAGGAGCATCTGGAGAACGCCAAAAAGGCCAACCTGAACGTCGTCATCGCCGGCCACATCTCGAGCGACACTCTGGGCCTTAACCTCTTGCTCGACTCGGTCGAGAAGAAAGACCGGCTGGATTACCTCTGCGTATCCGGTTTCGAGAGGATAAGGCGCGCAGCCTGATAGGAGTGCCGGATGAATGAGGTCGTCACCATCGTCCTTGCCGGGGGCCAGGGCGCGCGGCTTTATCCTTTGACCAAGATCCGGAGCAAGCCGGCCGTCCCCATAGCCGGCCGGTTCCGGCTGATCGACATCTCCCTCAGCAATTGCCTGCATTCGGGACTGCGCAAGATCTTCATCCTCACCCAATTCGCCACGGAGTCGCTCCATCGCCATATCTTCCTCACTTACCGTTTCGATGAGTTCAGCCGGGGTTTCCTGACCATCCTCTCCGCCCAGCAGACGCTCGAGAACCGCGACTGGTACCAGGGCACGGCGGACGCCGTCCGCCAAAACCTGGCCTTTCTAAGGAACAAAGGGGACTTGGTCCTCATTCTGTCCGGAGATCACCTCTACCGCATGGACTATGATCGGTTCATCGACTTCCATATCAGGAAAAGGGCCGATATCAGCATTTCCGTGACTCCCGTGACGGCGGCTGAGGCCCCCGAGCTCGGCATTGTGAAACCCAGCCGGAGCGGTCGAATCATTTCCTTCATAGAGAAACCCAAGGCGGCCGCCGACTTGGAGCGCCTCAGGGTTCCGGCCGACCACTTCCGCACTCTTGGGCTAAAGGCTTCGGGAAAGACCCACCTGGCCTCCATGGGGGTCTATCTTTTCACCGCCCGGGTGCTCGAGGAACTTCTGGGACGGGCGGAATTCAAGGACTTCGGGAAAGACGTCATCCCCTACGCGATCCGGAAGCATAAGGTCTATGCCTATCTTTTCGACGGCTACTGGCGCGATATCGGGACCATCCGGAGTTTCTATGAAGCTAACCTGGATCTGACCTTGCCTCTGCCCAAGTTCAATTTTTACGACGAAAAACGGCCCATTTTCACCCACGCCAGGTACCTCCCCGGCTCCAAAATCCTAGCTTCAACGGTTGACCACTCCATCCTCTGCGAAGGCAGTATCATTAACCGTTCGAAGATCAGCCACTCCATAATCGGGATCCGCTCCCGGGTCGGAGAGGGCAGCGCTATCGATCGCACGGTGGTTATGGGGGCCGATTATTTTGAATCGCAGGAGGAGATCGAAGCCAATTTGAGGAACCGCCTCCCGCCGATCGGAGTCGGACGCGACTGCCTGATCCGTGGCGCCATCGTCGACAAGAACGCCCGGATCGGCGACGGCGTCAAGCTCGTTAACGACAGGGGGATCGCCTTCAAGGAGACGGATGATTATGTCATCCGGGACGGGATCATCGTCGTGCCCAAGCATGCTGTCATCCCCGACGGCACGGTGATCTAGTGTCCCGTCTCGTAAAACCCTTTCCAAAGTCCTCTGCATAGACGGGACACTAGGGGCGGTTGACGCTCGTGATCTCCCGCTCCAGGCAGTCCAGCCCCAGAAGGGCCAGTTCGAATAGGTATTTGTGGCTCCGGTTGCCGTTGGACAGGACCGCCACCCCGGTTTTACGGTCGATGTTTCCGGCGAGAAAAGCGGTATATCCGGTAACGCTTCCGCTGTGGGCGAAGATCGTTTCGCCGCGGCGTTCAGAAACCCACCAGGTTAGCCCATAACCGGTGGTCTCGTTCAGCCAGCCCTCGTGCATCGGCCCGGCGAAACGGTCGTACTGGCGGCGCATGACCTCCTCAAAGGTGGCCTCGCTGATCAGCCGTTTCCCCTTGTATTCGCCGTGATTCAGGTTGGCGATCAGCCATTGAGCCTGGTCGATGACCGTTCCGTAAACGATGCCCGCCGGCCAGACATTCGCTTTGGTCCAGCCGACAGGCACGTATCTTTTGGACTTGGCTTCATAGAAGTAGGGAATCGCCAGCCTTTCCACCATCTCGGGCCTGGGCGCAAAGGCCGTGTCCTTCATCTCGAGGGGCTCAAGGATATTCTCCTGGATGTATCTTCGAAACGGCGTCCCCGAGAATTTCTCCACCAGGTAGGCGACGAGCGTATAAGCCAGGTTGGAGTATATCACCGTTGAGAGGGGCGGACTCTGGAGCCGGAGGGACTGCCCGAGGTATTGCCCAAGAGGCAAAGGCGCTTGGTCGCTCCAGACAGGGCAAGGCCCGAAATCCGCGGGCAATCCGGACGTATGAGTCAGCAGGTGCCGGAAGGTCACCGGGTTGGAGGGAAGATCGCCCTGGATTTTAAACTCCGTGAGATATGTGTTGACCGGGTCGTCCAGTTTGAATTTCCCCTGCTCCATCTGCTGAAGGAGGGCGAACGTAGACATGGTCTTGAAAGTGGAGCCGATGAGATAGACGGTTTCGGCGAAAGCCGGCGTCCGCGCCCAGGTGTTCGAATAGCCGTAGGCTCCGGTGAGGACGATCCTATCTCCATAGACCAAAGCTACGGCGGCTGAGGGAATGTTTCCCTTGGACATGAGTTTGAGGATTTCGGGCTCGAAATCCCGGGATAAATTCTTGAACTCCTGGCCGCCGTTCAAAGTCGAAATTTGGAGGAAGCAGAGAAAAGACAGAAAGGCCGAGCCCAGCCGAATGCCGACAGCGCGGTGAACCCAATTTTGTTCCATGGCCTTCCTCCAACCCGGACATCTCCCCGGTGCCGTCCTGCTCCCTTTCAAATATAACCATTCCTAGCCGAATGTCCAGAATTTTTGCTATAATGCCGGAGGACTCCGACTAAATGATTGGAAAGAGATGAAACGACTGGTCTGGCTGGCAATCTTTGGAGTAGTGGCTTACTTGGGGTACACTTACTTGATCCAAACCTCTTCCCCGGAAGAGTCGTCGGTTCGCAGCCTGGAAAAAGAATTCCAAAGGGCCACCGACCGCTATATAAACTCGATGCGCCAGGCCGGAGAGCCCGGAATCGTCATTCTCGCCGACCCCGAAACAGCCGAAAGAATGGTCAAGGATGTCAGGCTAAAGCTCCAGGAATCCATGAAAACCTTGTCCAACGAGAAGGCGATAGCCCGGGCCAAAAAACTCGAGAGCCAGATCTTGAACTTCTGCGAACGCAACCAGATCGATTGAGCCGCCATTTATAATAAGCGCGCCTGGGCTGCATCGGAGAAAAGAAATAATCCGAGCGCCGCGATCATTAGGCCGGTCCGTCTCATTTCTCCCTCCTTATCTCTTTGTCTATCTTTATTTGATGAATTTCTTGTAATAGATCTCATAGTTCCCGGGCTTGTCATCGTACCAGACCACATGGAGCTTGCCGGAGTAATCAACGGCGATGGCCGGCCCATAGGAACCGCCCGAACTCCAAGTGAGCCTTTGGCTGGACGTCCAGGTGGCGCCCCCATCAGTGCTCTTCTTGTAAAAGATCTCCGCGTTGCCGGGCGTGCTATCCCACCAGAGCGCGTGTAGACCGCCGGAGGGATCGACGGCAATGGCCGGAGCCTGGGAATCCTTCGAAGTCAGGGTGAGCCTTTTGCGTATCAACCACGTGACTCCCCCATCCATGCTCTTCTTATAGTAGATCTCCGCGTTCCCGGGCGTATTATCCCACCAGAGCGTATGAAGATCACCCGAGGGATTGACGGCAATGGCCGGAACCTGGGAAATGCCCGAATTCCAGGTGAGCCTTTGGCTAATTGACCAGCTGACTCCCCCATCCGTGCTCTGCTTATAGTAGATCTCCGCATTCCCGGGCGTCTCATCAGACCAGACTACATGGACATTGCTTGAGGAATCAATGGCAATGGCCGGAAGACCGGACCAGCCCGAAGTCCAGGTAATCCTTTGGCTTGCTGTCCAGGTGGCGCCCCCATCCGTGCTCTTGCTGTAAAAGATCTCATAGTTCCCGGGCGTGTAATCATACCAGAGCACATGGAGATTCCCCCAGGAATCAATGGCAATGGCCGGACCCTGGGAAACGCCCGAAGTCCAGGTGAGCCTTTGGCTGGCTGTCCAGGTGTTTCCCCCATCCGTGCTTTTCTTGTAATAGATCTCATAGTTCCCGGGCGTATTATCCTGCCAGACGACGTGAAGAATGCCCCACATATCGACAGCGATGGCCGGCTGTCTGGATTCGCCTGAATTCCAGGTGAGCCTTTGGCTGGCTGTCCAGGAGGTCCCTCCATCCGCGCTTTTCTTGTAATAGATTTCAGGCACCTTAGGGCTGGGCGCGTCATCTTCCCAGACTACATGGAGATTGCCCCAGGAATCAGCGGCAATGGCTGGAACCTGGGAATCGCCCGAATTCCAAGTGAGCCTTTTGGCCGGCGCCCAGTCGGCCTGGGCGACTTGAGCGAAAAGGAAAAATCCAAGCGCTGAGATCATTAGCCCCAATCGTCTCATCTTACTCTCCTCAATGAAGTGAAGGCATCAGAAGGCGTTGGCTGGTTCAAAAGAACCCTACCCCTGAGTTTCTAATAACCTTGTCCCTCTCTCTATTTGAAAATATAGCCCTGGAGCTACGGTTAAGTCAAGGCGAATTCGGCTTCATGATGTTTAGGCTGGCGAATACGGGAGCTTATGTCGGACCAACCCAGGAAGAGATTCAGCAGACCGGCAGGCCCCCGCCGGACCCTCTGCAGATGGCAATTTCCCTCTTACTCTAATGTCCCGTTTCGAAATTTAATGAATTTATCCCCGATCTGCTCCAAAATATAGGCCTCAAGGAAAAGAGATGTCAAGAAGAATTTGGAGCGGCAGACCTCTCCCCGCGTATCATTTAGAACCGAATATCCCCGAAATTTCTGCTCTTCTCTCTATTTGAGAAACTTCTTATAGTAAATCTCATAGTTCCCGGGCGTGCTATCCTCCCAGAGCACATGGATATTGCCCAAAGAATCAGCGGCTATGGCCGGACGTTCGGAAGCGCCCGAATTCCAGGTGAGCCTATTGTTTGCTGTCCAGGTGGCGCCCCCATCAGTGCTCTTCTTGTAATAAATCTCGCAGTTCGCCAGCGTATTATCGTACCAGACCACATGGAGATTGGCAGGACTATAAACCGCAATGGCCGGCCACCAGGACTCGCCCGAGGTCCAGATGAGCCTTTGGCTTTTTGTCCAGGTAGCCCCTCCATCCGTGCTCTTGACACGATAAACTTCATAGTTGCCGGGCGTATCATCAGACCAGAACATATGGAGATTGCCGGAAGGATCAACGGCAATGGCCGCAGCATAGGAACCGCCGGAAGTCCAGCTGACCCTTTTGCTTGTTTCCCAGGTCATTCCTCCATCCGTGCTCTTCTTGTAATAAATCTCCCAGTTCCCGGACGTCCCGTCAACCCAGCTTACGTGGAGATTGCCGGAAGGATCAACGGCCATAGCCGGCTCATAGGACAAGCCCGAATTCCAGGTGAGCCTTTTGCTTGTTGTCCAGGTTGTTCCTCCATCCGAGCTATTCACGTAAAAGATCTCCCCGTTCCCGGGCGTATAATCTTCCCAGATCACATGGAGGTTGCCGGAAGGATCAACAGCAATGGCCGGTTCAAAGGAATGGCCTGAAGTCCAGGCTATCCTATTGTCTGTAGTCCAGGTGGCACCCCCATCCGTGCTCTTCTTGTAAAAAATCTCCCCGCTTCCTGGCGTCTCATCGGACCAGACCAGGTGGAGGTTGTCGTATGGATCAACGGCAATGGCCGGACGAGAAGAAGCGCCCGAGGTCAAGGTGAGCCTTTTGCTTATTGTCCACGTGGTCCCCGCATCCGTGCTCTTCTTGTAATAGATCTCCCAGTTCCCGGGCGTAGGATCATCCCAGACAACATGGAGACCGCCGGAGGAATCAACGGCAATGGCCGGATTATGAGATTCGCCCGACGTCCAGGTGAGCCTTTTGGCCGGTGTCCAGTCGGCTTGGGCTACCTGAACAAAAGGGAAAAACACTAAGGCTAATATCATAAGCACTAAACGCTTCATTCCGCCCTCCTATATAGGCCAATCCGACCAATAGGCATTGGCTGGTTTAAAAGAATCCTCCCCCCGACTTTCATAATAATCTTATCCCCGTGTCTGTTTTGAATTTTATGCCTCGAGCGAAGGCAAAGTCAAGGAGATTTTACGGACGGTAGACCGATTGAGCGTCCGAAGCGATGATCAATCCTCAGGACCATTGATTTTTAGCGTTCATATGGGGAAATGAGGAATGCGCCCGGGGTGATTCGAACACCCGACCTACTGATTCGTAGTCAGTCGCTCTATCCAGCTGAGCTACGGGCGCACCTCGCAGGCTCAAATATAGCCTAATAGCTGAGAATTTTCAACGGAAGGAGGGCGATTTGCCTAACGATGTCAATGAGAGATGGGTGTGGGCCTGACGATGGTCCCGCCTACTCCTGTCCTGGCTACGATCGCCCCGATTACACCGCCCGCCAGGGCCGGCAGGATCCAGGCGAACCCCGATTTCGCGAACGGGATATTCAGGATCAGCTGATTGATCGCTGCCACCGGCACTCCCGCCGTCGTCAGCGCGTCGAACAGGCTCGTGGCAAACGCCCCGATTATGGCACCGATGTAGACGGCCCGGCTTTTCACCAGCCGTCCGGCCATCGTCAGGATGACCAGGACGATCACCACCGGATAAACTGTGACCAACAGAGGGACGGCCACCTTGACAATCGTCGTGACACCGACGGTTGCGAACACGGCGCTGAAAATACAGGTAGCAAGGCAGATACTCTTATACCCGAATTTTCCTTTAGACAGAGTGCTGAAGAAGTCTCCTACCGTAGCGGTGAGCCCGATCGAGGTGGTCAGGCAGGCCAGGGCTACTGCCAGGCCCAGGATGATCTTTCCCGTCCCCCCCAGAAGCCTTTGAGTGATCCCGATGAGCAGGTCGGTCCTCTCGATATTGGCGGGGAAAAGGTGGGCCGAACAGGCGCCGAGATACATGAGTCCGCCATATACAAGGCCCAACCCGGTCGCAGAAACCAGCCCGGCCAGGGAGGTCATCTTCACTTGGTCGGAGATCCGGCTGTACCCTTTAAAGACCATTGCGGCGATGATGATCTCCGCGAACACGACGGAGGCCATGGCGTCCATCGTCTGGTATCCCTCCCTGAAGCCCTGGCCGAAAGCGTTGGTCAGCCCGCTTCCACCCGGTGTTCCAAGAGGAGAGAAAACTCCCTTCAAAATAATTATGGCCAGGGTGCCAATCAGGAATGGAGTGAGGATTTTCCCGATTTCATCGACGACCTTCTTCTGGTTAAGAGCGAAGAAAAGAGTGATGGCAAAATAGACGATCGACGAGAGAGCGGCTCCGGCTGCCGGGAAGTTGGGGCGGACCCCCATTTCAAAAGTTGTCGCCGCTGTCCTAGGGATGGCAAGGAATGGTCCGATGGCCAGTATGATTATGATGCTTAAGATCCGGCCGAAAGCGGGGCTGACCCTCCCGGCGAGATGCTCAACTGTGCCGCCCGCCCGGGAGGAGGCCATGATGCCCAGCAGGGGCATGCCGATGCCGGTGATCAGGAAGCCGAAAAGGGCCACCGACCAACTGGACCCGGCCAGGAAACCCAGGAAAGGGGGAAAGATCAGGTTGCCGGCGCCGAAAAACATCGCAAAGAGGGCCAAACCGACCCAGATGACATCTCCCGACCTTTTACTCATTGGAGCTCCTCTTTGGCCATGCCTGCTTTCCGATTTAGACTGCTTTGGCGGCCGGGGCCGGCTTTAGCTTGATAAACGTCTTGAGGAACAGCCAGACGACTCCGGCCGATAAGCCCAAAAGCAGGATGTCCGCCGCCATAAGCAGATAATTCTTGCTCCGGAAATAGCTCGCGAGCAGGATGAACAGTGAGGCCAGGGTCGTCACGATCATAAAGATGGCAGGAATGAGGGTGAACAAATTCTTCTTCTTGCGCACCAGGAGCCAGGCGGATACAGCCAACAAGGCCAGGGCGGCCAGGAGCTGATTGGCTGTGCCGAAAATCGGCCAGAGAGAGCTGAAGGCGTTGGAATAGGCCAGGATCCACATCAGCACCACAGAGATCGCAGCGTTGACCCACCGCTGCTTCAGGACTTTGGGCGTCTTCTTAAAAAGGATAGTCCAAAGTTCCTCGAAGAGGTAACGGTTGAGCCGGACGGCCGCCACAAGGGTTGTGACCACAAATCCCTCGACAAGGAGTATCCCAAAAACGGAGCCGAGAGCGACCGGAATTCCCAGGGCAATGTTGAAGAGATGGCCCGCCGCCAGGGAGAAGCCGAGGATGGGATTGGATTTTGTCGCCGCATCGGCCGCCGGCCAAACAACGGACTTATAGTCGGCAAAGCTCATCGCGGCGCCGACGGCCAGGAGAACACAGACGGCCAGCAGGGATTCAAGCAGCATGGCGTTATAGCCCACCCTGCGGGCGTCCGTCTCCTTCGGCAATTGTTTGCAGGTCGTCCCTCCCGCGACGAGCGCGTGAAATCCGGAAATGGCGCCGCAGGCGATGGTGCAGAACATCATCGGCCAGATAAACCCCAGGCTGCGGACTCCTTCGCTCAGGTTGAAGCCGGGCATCGTCACCTTGAGGCCCGCGAAACCGGCGAAGAACATGGAGACCGCCAGGAGAGCGATGCCGGCATAGAGGATCTGGACGTTGATAAAATCCCGGGGCTGCAGGATCAGCCAGACGGGCATTCCTGTCTCGAAGAGAACATAGAAAGAGATAATCACCATCCAGGTCGTCGGTGACAAGGTCACCGGAAAGGCAATACCGAAAAGCACCGAGGCGACACAGATCACGGAAGCGATGAAGTAGGCGAAGACCGTCTTGATATTCTTTTTATGGAGCAGCCAGCCGAGAAATGGCGAGCTCAGGGTGATAATGATCACCGACATCGAGGCGATGCCGCCGATGCGCCCTAGGACGACACCTTCTCTGACAACGGTCTTGAGAAACGTCTGGCCTTCGACGGCAGCGAGTTTGCTCAGCGGCCACAGAGAAGTCAGGGAGATGGATGTCGCGCTCAGGAAGGAGGACGTAACCAGCACGATCATGACAATGGTGAAGCCGATGAAGAGCTTAAATCCGGCGCTGCCGAGTGTCTTCCGGGCTACTTCAGCCATCGACTTTCCTCCCTCCCTCATGCTGATGAAAAGGGCAGTGAAATCATGGACTGCGCCGAAGAATATCGCCCCGAAGACAACCCATATCCAGGCCGGGATGAAACCGTAGAGGATGGCCATCGTCGGTCCGAGGATAGGTCCCGCTCCGGCGATGGCGGCAAAATGATGGGCGAACACGACGTACGGTTTGCTCGGGACGTAATCCCGCCCGTCCGAGCACGTGATCGCCGGGGTGGGATGCTGGGGGTCTTCGCCCAGGACCCGGGCTATATAGCGGGAATAGAACCGGCTGGCCAGTACGAATAAGGCCCCGGCGGCTATCAGGACGACAAGGACATTCATCGTCTCCTCCGACTGAACACCGGACTGCAGCTCTAAAATCCGGTAAAAATGGAAGCCCAATCTAGCACACCCCTTTTTCGAAGTCAAAATACGGGAAGGCGCCATAATTTTATTGTCGCCGGCGATCGTTCTGTGCTACGATTCCCGGCCAGAGGACCCCGGATATGCCCAAAAATGTCTTGGAGGCTCCTGAGGATCCGTCATCTCTTGAAGGTTCACTGACAACGGCGGAGGTGCGGTTCGAACGTCTCCGGCGGACCGCCGGCCTGTTCCTGGGCCCGCTCGCCTTTCTGATCCTCTATCTCCTGCCTATGAAGAGTCTGAATCCCCGGGCGCACATTCTGGCGGCCGTGATAGGATGGGTCATCGTCTGGTGGATCACCGAACCCATCCCCATTCCGGCGACCGCTCTTCTGGGGGCCGCGCTCTGTGTCGTCACCGGAGTAACCGGTGTCAAGGCGGCGCTGGCGCCGTTTTCCGATCCGGTCATCTATCTTTTTCTGGGGAGCTTCATCATCGCCCGCGCCATGTCGGTCCACGGCCTGGACAAACGCTTTGCCTACGGCATCCTCTCTTGGCGTTTTGTCGGCTCGAGCTCCGCCCGGATCCTCTTTTTCTTTGGAGCCATCACCGGCCTCATCTCCATGTGGATCAGCAACACGGCGACGACGGCCATGATGATGCCGATCGGCCTCGGGATCGTCTCCGCCCTGGCTGACCTGCTGTCCCGGCAGACGGGCCGGCCGGTTGACGCCCGGCGCCTTCGCTTCGCTACCGGCATAATGCTCATGGCCGCCTATGCCTCTTCCACGGGCGGGATTGGGACACCGGTCGGAACGCCTCCCAACCTTATCGGATTGGCCATGCTGGATAAGTTTGCCGGAGTCAAGATCCCCTTTTTCCACTGGATGCTGTTCGCGATACCGCTCCTTATGATCATGTACGCTTTCCTTTTTATCATCATGTATCTTCTCCACAAGCCCGAGGTTAGCCGTGTCAAGGGAAGCCGGGAATTCGTCCGGGCCGAGGTTGAGAAGCTGGGGCCATGGACCCGGGGGCAAAAAAACGCTCTCATCGCCTTTTTGACGGCGGTGGCGTTGTGGGTGCTGCCGGGATTTCTGGCGCTTTTCCTGGGCACCTCCTCCGCTGTCTCCCGCCTCTATAATGAACGGCTTCCCGAAGCAGCGGCCGCGCTCCTGGCCGCGCTTTTGCTCTTTCTCCTCCCCTTGGATTGGCCGAAGAGGCAGTTCACGCTCACCTGGAGACAGGCCGTCGAAATTGATTGGGGGACTTTGCTCTTATTTGGCGGAGGATTGACCCTGGGCGACCTGATGTTCCAGACCCAGTTGGCTGAACAGCTGGGCCGCGGACTCCTCCATTTTTTTGGGGCCACATCTGTCTGGGGGCTTACTTTGGCCGGAATCTACCTGGCCATTCTGGTAAGTGAAACGACTTCCAATACGGCCGCCGCGACGATGGTTGTGCCTATCCTAATCTCAGTCGCCCAGGCGGCCGGGGTCAATCCCGTCCCCCCGGCCATAGGGGCGACAATCGGCGCCAGCTACGCGTTCATGCTGCCTGTTTCGACTCCGCCCAATGCCATCGTTTACGGCTCGGGCTTGGTCCCGATAACCAGGATGTTGAGAGCGGGGTCACTCCTCAACCTCACGGGAGGGATGCTCATTTGGGGGTGTCTCAGGGTGCTCCTTCCGCTCGTCGGCTTGGCCTAAATCCGGAGGAAGAACCTCTTTATAGAAGAAGGATGCTGAGTTTTTCAGGGCTCAGGTGATTTGGGTGCAGGCCGACGGTTCTCGAAGAGCATTACACCAATGATCGCGATTAGCGTGAACAAGATCACCTGCCCTATGACTTGAATGGCCAGCCGGCCCAGAGAATGCTCGCCGACCGGAAGACCGGAAGTCATAGGTTTGACATAGGCATTGAAAGACGTGTGGAAAGCGCCATAGATAAAAGCCAGGAGCGCTCCCGCCAGCGCTCCGATCGAAATCCGGCGCGCTAGGCGCGGCAGCCTGGCCAGGTCGGCCGCCAGAGGAGCCCCGAAAAGAGGCACCCAGATCAGCAGCCACCAGATCTGGCCGAGCGTCGGCACACGACCGTCGAGCTTGAAATAGCTCACTTCTATAAGTGCCAACACCAATGCGCCCGTCATTAGAACCAGAGGGAAAGTCCATTTCCTTGACCGCTGAGTTGAAAATTGGGCGTCTCTCTCCCGGATCCGGCGGCCCAGGCTCAAGGGGTAATTATAAAAAAGATCGAATGCGGCATGCTCCAGCCAGGCTCCCTTCTCGCCAAAAATCGGAACGATATGGACGGCGCCGGTGGCCCAATGCCCGGCCATGAAGCGGGCCAGCTCGGGAAACCGGTAGGCCATCTGGAGGGGGAAGGCCAGGTAGCCGATGACCTTGAGGAAGCTGACAGGGAGAGCCAGCCAGTAGTCCTTGATGTTCTTTTCTTTGATGCAGAGTCCGAGGACATAAAAGCCCCTGACGATGGATCCCGGGGAGACAGGGAGCAGGTTGAGTGCTCCGATGATGAGCCCGGCCCGCACCGTCGCCTTGGACCAGCCGAGCTCGGGATGGCCCAGGACATAGATCACGGCGACCGTCAGGAAGACCGTTTCCGAGAGAAACAGAGTGGCCAGATGAACGGCCAGGCTCTTCAGGTATTTCTGGATATAGGGCTCGTTGATCTGAGCTCGGATGCGAGCGGCGTCATCGGTACTGAGGATCCCGTCTCTCTGTCCCTCCTCGATCATGTCGCGCAGCCACTTCTCCCGGACCGCCGGCTTGAAGTAGAGCTGGAACGGTTTGATGAACATGATATGCAGGCGCTCTTTGAAGGACGCCTTGTCCGTCATGAACCTGTGAACTCCCGGCGGAAGGAATGATAAAGGCCGGTTGAGGAGGTAGAGGCCCGGCTTTTCGGCGATGGCCAGGGCCCGCCTGTCGCTCACTCGCCCCGTCCTGTGCCAGTCGATGAGAGTCTCCGCCACGTGGCCGCGGAAGGCCCGGCTCCTGTAGCCGGCCCTGGTCAGGAGGGCCCCGACGTGCCGGCGAAGGTCCCGCCGCCCCCACAGCCTGCGGACAAAAGGCCCTGCGAGTGGAGCGAACCACAAAAGCCAGAGGCCGACCGTCCGCCCCGGGAAATTGAGGAGAAAGAGGACCGGAGTGAGGAGGGGAAGGAAGCCGAGCAGCAGAAATAAAAGAGCCGCCGATCGGCTCTTGCTCAAGGGCCCGGCGGCAGCCGCATCGGCCATGTTGCGGATCTCCCAACCCCGGACCCAGGAGGCATGGATTGCCCTCCAGAGCTTCGGCTTCGTGATCAGTTTAATGTGATGATGGGTCAGGTCGGGCAAGGAGTCCCGGTAGGCCTCGTCGGCCTTCTTGAGCTCCTCGAGCGTTCCGGCCATGTCGGCGAAAGCCTCGGGTCGGGCGGCCGCATAGTCCTCGAGCTTGCGGATATCGCCCCGGTCGAATTGGACCAGACTTCCCCGCCCGATTCCCCGAATGATCAGTTTGAAGTCGGCCGGGCATTCCGGGAGAAACGGGAGCAGCACGAGGCCCGCCCGAAAATCGACGGCTGTCAGGCCGCCGCCCGGATAGGCATCCTGCGCCAGGCGCTTTAGCGCATTGGGTTGGCTCTTGAGTGTCCCCCATTCATACTGGCGGGCCAGTTCCTCGGCTCCCATCTCGCGCATCAGCCCGACAAGGTCGAACATGAAGGCTTTTTTAGCTCGATATTCAGGCGAGTTCAGGCCGCTTCCCGGTTGCCCCGGCTTCCATCTAAGGCGCGAATAGAGATTGTCGTCAACCTCCAGTCTCCACGTCCGGCCTTCGATCCATTCGCTGATCTCACCGCAGCTCGCGAGATTGGGGTCGATAAACGTGGCCAAGACATTGGCCACTGCGCCCTCAGAGCCGAAGCGAAGTTGAGCGCCCCGCCGGATGAACCGCTGCCAGAGAGCGCCTGCCCGGACAGCAGCCGGATTAACCCGCAAAGAAAAGGGCCCCTGAAAACCGAGTGCGTATATGAGGTTTCGAATCCAGCGGTTCATCGTACCGGGCGGAATGAAAATTTTCAGCGCATACGTTCCGCCGGCGTGGAGCCCCTCCGGATCGTCTTGGCCGCGTTCTATCCGGAGGATTCTGACTTTATAGACCTGACCGGAATAGCCGCCGCCCACAAAGCGGACGACTTCGAGCTCGACTCCCATCTTCTGATCCGGATCGATGGCCTCCATTTCGAGGCTGAGCCGTTGTCCGCTCTCATGGCGTTTAACCCGGAGCGGGCGGCAAAGCTCCTGCTCGTGAAACAGCTCTTTTAATCGGCCGGGTATGTCCAGGGAATGGGAAACGGGCATTTTCAATCTCGAAGAGCGCTTATATCAGAGCGTCCCTAGGACTGTCAAATCCATCGGGGCGGGGGAAATTGCCGAAAAGCCGGGCCATTCACCTGGAAAACGCGGAATGGGTGGATGTACTAAGAATTCGGTGTAGGCATAGGAAAAAAGGGCAGGCCGCCGATACGGCCTGCCCATTCAGATAACGCCTATCTTTTGAAAACCTTGTAGACCTCTCTCCAGGACTTGACTTTCAGGAGCCCGCCGGTCAGCTGTTCCATCTTCTGGACCGTGGAGTCATATTCCTGGATATAAACCTCTCTTTTCCTGGCTCCGTCGGTGGTGGTCTGGGTCTCTCCCAGGGTCACCGCCGAACGCGTTTTTATCGCCAGGTCCAGGCTTTCCATCGCCCCTGAAAGCCCTTTGAAAGCCGTCCCTCCGACCGGTGACCCGCCGATTGAAACAATGAACCTCGCGTAGAGTTTTCCCAGACCGGCGAGGTTGAGGCAGGGATCGACGGCCTCGATGCTTCCCGTAAGGGTGCTGAAATAAACCGTATAATCTTCGATCTTGGGATCGGCCCAGACCTTCTCGCCGAGAGTCAGATCGCCGACGTCTTTCCCCGCAACCCTGATTCCGTCAGGTACGCCGAGATACCATTCGATTTCTGCCTCCGCCTCCCGGTCGACCAAGGTCACGAACGAGTAGGTCCTAAGATTGGGCGCCCCGTCATCCCCTCCGGTCCCAAAGAAGATTCGGGGGTCGGCCGTCCCTCCGGCCGGGTTTCTCCAGATGGCCGGTTTGGTGATGATCGGGTAGTTATCCGGGTCGGTGTAAATGATCGCGGCATCCCAGGAGGACGAGTTCTCGAACTCCGGGCTGACATCGACCTTCCATATCCGGCCGTCCAGGTCGCCGATGTAAACCCGGTCCATATACCCGTTGCGGTCGATATCCACAGAGGCAGGCGAACCCGGCAGAGTGTTTTGAATGTTGCTAAATTGATCGTTTGTCCGGACCGGGTCTGAAGTGTCGACCTCGTCCGCATCGAACGTCCAGAAGATGCTCCCGTCGGCCAGGTCGAGAGCGTAAAAGACGTTGCCCAAAACGACGCCCGCATCGGGATTGTTGTCATAACCGGAGCCCATAAAACCAACCCAGGTCTCGGCGCCGTTCTTGGTCACCCTTCCAATAACCGGGACAGACCACGATTCGCCCATCGCGGCCTGGGTCAGCTCCCAAAGCGGCACGGGGTTCTCCGGGTCGGTGACGTCCAGGGCGAAGTAGTAGTTCGCGCCTCCCCCGACAACGCTTCCCTTTCCCGGGCCCTGACCGCAGACGAGTATGGTTCGCCAGATCCCTCCCAGTTTGACATCAGCGACCGTCGGGCTTCCGTCCACATAGACGTCCCTGGCAAAATAGCGGTCCAGCGTAATCGGGTCGACCGCCCACATGTTCTTGAGTTTTGGCAAAAGGTTATACGGGATGAAGCCCCAGACCTCCCGTCCCGTCAGAACGTCAAAACAATGGAGCATGCCGTCGTTGGCCCCGACATACAGGACCTTCTTCCTGTCGGCCCAGGCCAACTTGAAAGCATCGTAACCGTCCCCCATCTGAGAGGCGTTTCCTGCCGGAGGACCGATGACCACGGGATTCGAATGATTGATATCTCCGAGCTTCCAGTCGCGACCCACTCCCCGGATGAATTCAATCAGCCCGTCATCGTCTCCCTGAACATCCTGCAACAGGGGTTCCAGGGTGGCGACGTTTCCCACCGTGAAGTCGAGCCGGTTGATTCCGGTGCCCGAGGGGTCGGGAATGGCCGTATAGATGACGCGGTCCGAAGCCAACCGGGCGTCCAGCAGACTCCCGGCATCCCAGAGGATGTCCGTGCCGGGCGCGACGATTTCCCTTCCTGTGGGGTCGGACAGGTCGGACCGGCTCACCGTCCTGAGCTCGGAATAGGAGGTGTTGAGCGGACTCATGTTGGTCACATCGTAGGCGATCAACCGCCCCTCCCAGCCGGGATAATAGAAGGTTCCGCCGATGATGAGCTTGATGGCGGCGCCGCTGTTATCGGCAATGGTGGCAGCCACTGAAGTCCGGGAATACTCTTTCCTGTCGACATAGATGATCTCGAATTCAAGGTTATCGATCCGGGGGGTCTCGTAGGACGAATTCGGAAAGTCGGGGATGGAGTCGTCCCCCGCTTCCAGGATGGCCTTCCATTTGAGTTTGCTTCCATAGTGCTCGAAGGTGTGCCAGTCGCCGCTTTGCGCGTCGGGGAATGGGTTGTAGTTATGAATGCCGCTCCCTTCGCTCCGGCCATAGAATTCCCAGTCGCGGCCGTCGTTGTTGGAGACATAATAGCTGATAACCAGCCCGGCGCTGGACCCTCCCATAACCGACTGGTTCAGGTTGATGATCCTGATTCTGGTGATGGCGTGGAGGTTGGGGTCGAGGCCGGGTGTAACGTTGGTCGATTGGGCGATCCCCTGTAGATTGTAGACGTCGGCGAGATCGTTGATGAACAAATAATAATTTTCGGTATGGTTTCCGTCGGCGATCAGGAAGTCCTGGTCTCCGTCATTGTCGTAGTCCAGGTTGACCCCCAAATCAAAATCATAGACGGCCGGGGTGTCCTCCCGGCCGTCGAAAATAAGGCGTTGGGTGAACTCTCCTCCGGCATTCCGGAAATAGTAGCACATCCCGCCGATATCATCGGTCCCCGGTTTATAGTTCCAGTTGTCCGTGCCGACCACGATGTCCACATCGCCGTCCTTGTCAAAATCGTTGGCGATCGATACCGTCGCGGCCCCATCGAAGTCGTTGTTGTAGGTATCGCCCGAGGGGTCTGTATAAGTTTTGTAGGGACTGGTGCCGAAGTTGCCGCTTCCGTCGTTTTTCCAGTACTTCATTGAGGGATAGCTGACGCTCCCGATAAAAATATCCAGGTCGGTGTCGTAATCCAAATCGCCGATGGACAGGGTGCTGACGCCCCGCTTGGCGGCATCCGACCAGCCGGTCCGGGCCCCGGTCAGAAGCGTTGTGAAGTTCCATTTGTTACTGGCGCTGATTGCCCTGGTCTTGTTCCGGTTATTGATCTTGACCACTTCGCCGGCCTTGTTGCCCATTATGACATCCGGGTCGCCGTCGGCATCGAGGTCAACACTCGATATGATAGTGCTCGACCAGGCGATGCCCTTGAGCG
>CAYGXD010000013.1:44732-47292 GCA_964353705.1 uncultured Eubacteriales bacterium
CCTCGGGTCGGGGGTCCGGAAGCCGGATACAAGGGGCAGACGGTCCCGTCGATATTATGGGTGATGCCGAAAAACCCCACCTGTCCGTTCACTCCCAGATTCCTGACAAAGACGAGCGCGTTGCTGTAGCTGGAGCTCGTGCCGACAAAGTCGGGCCAGCCGTCATTGTCAAAATCTCCGGCCGCGATCGTGTTGATCCACGCGGGAAAGTGGCCGGGGTTCTCCAGAGCGAATTCGGACCCGACTTTGTTGAGGGTGACGTATCCGGGCAGGTCCGGAGGAGGGCCGTCCGTCCAGTGGGCCACCGAGGTATTGGCGACGTCCTCAAAAGCGGTGCTGTTGAAGGTCTCCGTGAAGGACGTCTGATGCTCGTCGCACGCGACTTGGGCCCAGAATTTCAAGCCGATCAGGGCGGATATCGTCAAAAATAATAGAACCGGAAAAAATGTCCCCGCTCTCGCTCTCGATTTACTCATCTTTTCCTTCTCCTTTTTCTTCTCGTTTCATGTCCCCGATTGCATACCCAAGCCGATCTCCAGCCTGGCCGTGGTTACGGAGTCCCCGGTTTGGACCGTCCCGATGCAGATGAGAAGGGCGTCGAAGGGGTCCGGATCACCCCCGCCGGCTTCATCATCAATCAGGAAGGCCGTGTACGTATACCGGGCATCCAAAGTCCCGCCTGACGTCGTGACATAAGGGATTTTGTAAAAAATCATGTTGGGGTCGCCGGCGCTGATGGCGGCCAGGATTTCTTCGTCCGTGAGCTTGCGGAAATAGCTGGCATCCAGGGGATCGCTGATGCCCGCGGGCGTCGTAATGTAATGCCCGTCGAAATCGGTCCAGCCCGCGCCCACGAAGCTGCCCTCGATCTGGGTCCAGGCATTGTCAAACCCGGCCTCGGCGGCGTTAAAAGCCTGCTCCTGCAGCCGGAGATTCCCGGCGACCTCGGGTCCGGTGCCCGTAATGTGGAGGACGAGTATCCCTATGGCCAATAAAAAGGCGATGACGATGATCAGGATGATCAGGGTCGCGCCCCGCTCTTTTCCGGTCCCTTGGCGGTTCATCTTAGGCCTCGTTATCGCGTGCCCGTGTTATACATATTCAAGGAAAGATTCCTGACGTTGGAAGTTGTCTCGAGCAGGAATCTCTTGTGCTTGTCCGCCTGGGCGGCGCCGGCGGTGTTGGAGAGGGGCGGCCGCTTGTAGACGTTGATGGCTTCCGGCGCCTTCCCCGAGAAAGTGACGAATGGCTGCGGCGTCGTTCCCAGGACCAGGATCCTGATCTGGCGGATCCGGCCGACCAGGTCCGTATCGAGCGGCCAGTTGGCGTTGTCCCAGGGCACGAACCCGTCCAAGCCGCCGTCGTAAGGGGGGTTCCAATCCCCGTTATACTCGAATTGGAAGTTTTCGACGTTCTGCGCCAGGGGATAGTGGATGCCGTTCTGGGTGACATAGAGAATTGCCCCTTGGCCGTTTCCGATATAACCATCCTGGCCGGCGGTCAGACCGGGATAGTTCCCGGTCACGTCCAGCCAGTACTCTTTGACGTCGATAAAGGTCACCAATCCGCCGTCATAGTCATTGGAGTCGTTGCATGTCCCCGATAGACCTCCGGGGGGGTTGATCCCCCATTCATCCGCTTGACCGGGGGAAAAATTCAGCTTTTCGGTGTTACCTCCGGCGCTATGAGTCACATGAGTGATCTGCCTCACCTCGCCCGCCCGGCAGGGCGAGGCCGGGTTGGGGAGGATCAAGACGAATTTGTTGTCGTAATAATCATCGGGATAAGGGTATTGCTCAAAACTGTAGTCGTCCACAGATAGATTGGCCGACGAGCCCTGGTAATTGTCTATTGGCAAGTTGATCGGGTCTTCGATGTTACCCATGATGGTCAGCCGGTCGGGAGTGACTTCGACGCCCTGGTTCTCGTTGTCGACCCCTTCCAGAGCGTAGCCGAAAAATTCGATCGGCAGCCCGACTCCGGCCATTCGGATGTCGCGGGAGACAAAGTACATGCCGGAACGGACGTCGTGCTGGAGCTCGGCGTACTGGTTCTGGTCGACGGCGACCTTGTTGCTCCTCATGTAGAGGGAGAGCGTCGCCACGACGATGACCAGCATGATAGAACCGCCGACCAAAAGCTCAACGAGAGTAAATCCGCGGCAAGTCCGTTTTGGCCGTTTCCCTATTGCCCTGAGAATTGTCTTGATCATTTTTCCCTCGCCTTGCCGGTTCACTACCGGCTGATGATGGTATCGACCTTGGACCGGACACCGTGGGCTACCGGCTGGAGAATCAGCTGGGCCCTGTCCGTGTTCAAGTTTTCAGCCGAAAAGACATACACGGATACTTCGAATACGAGGTCGGCCCCGGTCGAATCGACCTGGACCTCGGTGAGCCGGCGGTAGTCGAGTTGATTGTCGCTGTTGATATCGAGGAGTTCGTCTTTCATAATGTCCATATTGCCGTCGCCGTTGACATCTACTCCGCTGCTTGTGGTCAAAGTCGTCAATTCGTCGCCGGTCAGGTTCCTGAAGACGTCGACCTGCTGCTGCGCCAGG
>CAYGXD010000014.1:0-46727 GCA_964353705.1 uncultured Eubacteriales bacterium
CTGCGATCGCCGACCAGGTGCTGCCGTTGTTCGTCGAGAGTTCAACCTTCATCGTTGGACAGCTATCCGACGTCGTCCACCGGATCGTCTGCGACGAACCGACAGGCCATTGCTCCCCGCCATTGGGCGAGGTGACGAAGATTGACGAGGGGCTGATGACGTCGACCAGGGAGACGGCCGGGTCGCCGTAGAGGTTGAAATCGTAATAGTTCATCAGGCGGGTGCCGCTTTCGGGTGTCATCGATGACTTGGCCAGGTAAAGGGCGTCTCCCGCCGCCAATTCACTAATGACGAGGCGCTTCACGTACTCATAGCCGATTCCGGAGTTGGTCGTGCTTCCGTCGAAAGAGCCGTAGCCCACGCCCGTGTTGAACCAGCTCACCCGGCTCGCGGAGACCGTCCCCACGCCACCCTGCTTGAGGATCGAGTATGCCAAGTTATTGGTGTCTTCCGGATAGGCGTTGGTACAGGAGCACTGGTAGGTAAAAGCGGGGTGGGCGTCGTCCAGGCTGGAGCAGTAGGTATAATAAAAAAGATTGCCGTCCCAATGGCCGTCGTACCCGACGGCGGCGCTGGTGCTGCTTCCATGCCCCCACCAGCAGACGATGCCGTAGTCGTTGCCGGCCCATCTGTTGCTCACGACATAGCCTCCCCGGAGTTCCTCCTCGCTTGAATAGGCAGAGTTGTCGCTCGCAAAGGCGCTCCCCTGCTGGTATTGCCGCCAAACCGTATAGCCCGCGGACGACAGATAGTCATCCTTCATCTGTTCCGCCAGCGGAGCGCCGTCGTAGGCCGCTGCTGAAAAAGACATGGGGAGCAGGATGGACTTCCGCCAGGCCGGGGTTCCGGCTTCGGTCTCATAGTTGATGATCTTCTGCAGGATGCCGTCCAGGGTGGAATAGGCGCCGGAATAGACCGGGATGCGCCCGACGTAGACCTCGGGGGTGAAATCGACCCCGCCCGTCCCCTGGTCTTGCGAATATTCCCCATAGTAGCCGTCTCCGTCAAGATCCCAGTTTCCGGTGAGGTCGGCGAAGAAATAGTCGGTCGGCGACTCATCGTCCGCGTCGATTCCCAACCGGGGCCAGCACATTTTCATCGGCACGTCCCCTTCGCCGCTTTCATAGGGGGATGGATTTCCGATGAGCAGGACATATTTAATTCCCATGGACGCATAGTTCGACTTGAGCCATTCCCGGATTTTCTCGGCTTTATGATTGGGCGTCTGTCCGGTCATCGCGCCCCAGGTCGTCTCGGTGATGACGGATACGACGAAGCCCATGCTATGCTTGTGGGCGATGAAGAAGTTGAGCTTGGCGCTGTTGGTTTTAATGGCCTCGGTGGTGATGATGACGTAGTCCGAGACTGCCGCGGGAAATTCCTTGGGATTTTCCGAGACATACCAGGCGGCGGCCTGGCCGTAGTTCAGGAAGAGACTTTTCGCCAGATCGTCCATCGCGCTGTCTTGAAGGGCGGCGGGGCTGGGCCTTTCGCCTCCTCTCTTGTAGGAGAGGACGATCTCCGCCTTCTGGGTGATCTCCAGTTCACCGGTTTCCGGGTTAAAGGCAAAGGGCCTGAATTCCACCTTTACGAACTTCCACTTCCTCATCTCCGATGTAGCGATGATGCGCACGGGGGTTCCCGCCTGGAGGCCTTCCGGCCCTTCCGCTGAAGTCAGCCAGCGGCTCCCGTCCCAGGCCATGTCCGGGGAGCCCACCTTTATCTTATGGATTCCGGGAAGTTTTTCCTTCACCGCCGAGGAAAGAGAAAGCTCGAGGCTTCCCCATTCGATGTCCGGCGGGACCGCGATATTGTAGATCCTGTGGGGAAGGATGGGAACGCCAGGGACGGCGGCCGTCGAGAAGGCCTCCATCTTGATGAGCTCGAACCCGTCTTTGTCCTGAGTGATCTTGTAGGTTCCCGCTTTGAGGGAGATGGGGATCGTTTCCGCGGATCCGCGGTTGATGAGAGCGACACCGAATAGAAGGATGAAACAGACGCCCAGAGAAAGAGTGCGCTTCATGATGCCTCCGTTAGCCCTGGATTATTGCTGCAATCGCAATCATGCTTGGTTGGAATTAGACTAAACGGGAGAGAGCTTGTCAAGTCAGGCCGTTGTTGCGGCCGATTGGGGTTGATCATATCCGGACCCCAGATATTCACTGCACTTTTCATCACAGAGCCAACAGGATTTTGCTAAGCCCGGAACCTGCAGGCCTGGAAAAGGAAAGCGATTGTTATATGCGATCCAGGCGCGAAATCGAAAAAGGGGGGAATCGTGCGAAAAGGGGGGTGGTAGCGGGGGTTGGATTTGAACCAACGACCTCCGGGTTATGAGCCCGACGAGCTACCAGGCTGCTCTACCCCGCGGTACCAGGGCTATTATAACAATTGGCCAGCCCGGAATCAAGGAATAATTTGGCGCCAATATTTAGCGGCCGGCATCAAGTTCACAAACCGGGTGCGCGTCGCCCATTTCCTCGCCCGTGTTTTTCAGAAAATTCGCTTGACCGCTTTGTCCCCCGCAAATATAATTAAGGGCCTAAAAATGGGCATATTCCTTTTTTTCTTGTTGGCCGCCCTGTGCGTCGGCGGGGTCCTGGGCCTGATCCTCTCCCGGAACCAGGCCCACAGCGCGCTCTTCCTGGTGCTCGCCTTCACCAGCCTGGGTGGATTATTCGGCCTGCTTGACGCCCCTTTCATCGCCGCCGTGCAGATCCTCATATATGCCGGGGCGATCATGGTCCTGTTCATCTTTGTCATCATGATGATCAACCTCGAGCAGGGCATCGCGCCTGAAAAGAAGAGATGGACGCTGGGGCTTTCGGCGGGGCTGGCGGTCTTTCTTTTCGTCGAGCTGGCGCTCGCCGTCCGGGGGACGATGGGCGCCTTGGACAGCACCGGGGGTCCGAGTATGGGAAGCCCCACCGAGCTCGGCCGGCTTCTCTTCACCGACTACCTTTATCCCTTCGAGATCACATCGGTCTTGATCATCGCCGCTCTGGTCGGCGCGATCGTTCTCGTCAAGAAGAAAGAGAAAGAATGATCCCGACAGGCTACTTTTTGGGCTTGAGCATTGTGCTCTTTGTCCTGGGGATCATCGGGTTTTTCGTCAAGCGCGACCTGATCACCATGTTCATGGCGGTCGAGGTCATGCTGAACGCCGCAAACCTCGCCTTTATCGCCCTGGCCAAGGCGGCCGGCTCTCCCGCCGGCCAAGTCATCGTCTTCTTTGTCATCACTGTCGCCGCGGCTGAGGCCGCCGTCGGCCTGGCCATCATCCTGCTCGTCTTCCGGCAGAAAAAATCGATCAAGGCCGAAGACATGAACCGGATGAAGGGGTAGCCCATGGAGATGTTCTGGCTCATACCACTCTTCCCCGGGGCCAGCGCTTTGATCCTGGGCGTGTTCGGGAAGTGGCTTCCCAAGCGGTACGTCTCCTGGCAGGCCTGCCTCTCCGTCTTCGCTTCCTTTCTCCTATCCCTCGTCTCGCTCTTAGGGCTCCTCAAGGTTTCCGCCGGGAGCTTGCCGCTTGTCAAAACCCTCTTCTCCTGGGTCCAGTCCGGCTCTTTCAGCGCCGACCTTTCGTTCCAACTCGACCCGCTGTCTTCGATCATGACTCTCGTCGTCACCGGCGTCGGCTTCCTCATCCACGTCTATTCGGTGGGCTACATGGCCCATGACAAGGGATACAAGCGCTACTTCACCTACCTCAACCTGTTCACCTTCGCCATGCTGATCCTGGTCCTGGGTGCCAACCTGGTCCTCATGTTCGTCGGCTGGGAAGGAGTCGGGCTTTGCTCCTACCTGCTGATCGGATTCTGGTTCGAGAAGCACTCGGCGGCCAACGCCGGCAAAAAGGCCTTCATCGTCAACCGCATCGGTGACGCCGCGTTCATCTTAGGCATCTTTTTCATATTCCTTGTCGTCGGGAGCGGCGACTTCCGGGCGATCACAGGGGCCATTGAAGGGGGATTATTCACCCAGGGCATGGCCACCCTGGTCGCCCTGCTGCTCTTCGCCGGAGCGACCGGAAAATCCGCCCAGATCCCCCTCTATGTCTGGCTGCCGGACGCCATGGAAGGCCCGACGCCGGTGAGCGCCCTGATCCATGCGGCGACCATGGTCACGGCCGGTGTCTATATGGTCGCGCGGATGAACCTGCTGTTCTCCCTGTCGGGGGCGGCCGGTCAGGTCGTCGGCCTCGTCGGCGGGCTGACCGCCATCTTTGCGGCCACCATGGCCCTGACCCAGAATGATATCAAGAGGGTCCTCGCCTATTCCACGATCTCCCAGATCGGCTACATGTTCATCGGCTGCGGAGTGGGCGCTTACTCCGCCGGGATATTCCATCTCTACACCCATGCCTTTTTTAAAAGCCTGCTGTTCCTGGCCGCCGGGAGCGTGATGCATGCTCTCTCCGGCGAGCTCGATATGCGCAGGATGGGAGGTCTGAGAAGGCACCTGCCCCTCACCTACCCGACCTTTCTTATCGGCGCCATCGCCATCGCCGGCGTCCCGTTCCTCTCGGGATTTTTCTCCAAAGACGCCATCCTGACGCAGGCCTTTGCCCAGGGCCAATATTTCCTCTGGGCGTTGGGTCTCATGGGCGCCGTGTTGACCGCTTTCTATATGTTCCGGCTGGTTTTTCTGACCTTCTTCGGGGAGGAGCGGCTCGATCCGCACGCCAGGGAACATCTCCACGAATCGCCCCGGGTGATGACCATGCCCCTTGTCATCCTCGCCTTCTTCTCGGTGGTGGCGGGTTATGTGGGGCTCCCGGTCATCTTGGGTGAGAGGGCCAACCTGTTCGGTCGCTTCCTCGAACCGGTTATCCACCCCGGCCATGAAGCCCACCTGAGCGTCGGTGCCGAGTGGCTGCTCATCCTGGCCTCTGTCGCCGTCGCCCTCTGCGGGATCTATATTGCCTATATATTCTATCTCAAATCGCCGCGGACGCCGCACCGGATCGTCGCCCGGTTCCCGGCGATCTATAAGCTTCTATACAATAAATATTATGTGGATGAGATCTACAACGCCGCTTTCGTCAAACCTCTGGTCAGCGGCTCCCGGGTTGTCTACGACAATTTCGATTTGAGGGTCATCGACGGGACGATAGACGGGACGGCTGCGGCCACCGGTCTCGCGGGCAAGGTGTTGAGTTTCATCCAGAGCGGGCTGGTCAAAGATTACGCCCTGGCCATCCTTTTAGGTGTCGTCATATTCCTGGGATATTTGTTGTTTTAAAAAATGAGCTTTCCGATACTGACCTTTGTCACCTTCCTCCCGGCCGCCGGGGCGGTCCTCCTTATCTTTGTCCCCAAAGAAAAGGCCGGCCTTCATCGCTTTTTGGCGTTGGGTTTTACGCTGATTACGTTCACCGCTTCGCTCATTCTTTACTTCCACTTCGACGGCGGCCTGGCCGACCCTCAGTTCATCGAGAAGTCCGGCTGGCTGGGATACGGGATCAACTATCATCTCGGTATAGACGGTATCAGCTTATGGCTTGTCCTTCTCACCACATTCCTCATGCCCATCGCCGTCCTTTCTTCCTGGACCTCTATCCAAAAGAGGGTCAAGGAATACCTCATTTTCATGCTGCTTCTCGAGGCGGGGATCATCGGCGTTTTCGTCTCCCTCAACATGTTTCTCTTCTATGTCTTCTGGGAGGCGATGCTCATACCGATGTACTTCCTCATCGGGGTCTGGGGCGGGGCGCGCCGGATCTACGCGACCATGAAGTTTGTCCTGATGACCATGTTCGGAAGCCTCCTCATGCTCGTGGCCATCTTCATGCTTTACACCTTCTACTATAAAGCGACCGGCACCTATTCGCTCGAGATCTTCGACTTCTACAAGCTCATCCTTACCCCCCAGATACAGGGCTGGCTTTTCCTTGGTTTTGCCCTGGCCTTTGCCATCAAGGTGCCGATGTTCCCGTTCCATACCTGGCTGCCCGACGCCCACGTCGAAGCGCCCACGGCCGGGTCGGTCATCCTGGCGGCCGTCCTTTTAAAGATGGGGACGTACGGATTCCTTCGGTTTGCGTTGCCTCTCTTTCCCGACGCCCTGGAAAAGTTTTTGCCCATCCTTTCAGTCCTGGCGCTCGTCGGGATCATCTACGGCGGGCTGATGGCGCTCGTCCAGAAGGACATCAAGTCGCTCGTCGCCTATTCGAGCGTCAGCCATATGGGGCTCATCATGCTGGCCGTGTTTTCGCTCAACATGGAAGGTGTCGAGGGAGCTATCTATCAGATGCTCAACCACGGGCTGAGCACGGGAGCTCTGTTCCTTGTCGTCGGCATACTTTACGAGAGATCCCACACCCGTCTCATCAAGGACTTCGGCGGCGTGAGCAGCCAGATGCCTGTTTTCTCCGCTTTTTTCCTCGTCTGCCTGCTCTCTTCGGTGGGACTCCCCGGGCTCAATGGGTTTGTCGGCGAGATCCTCTGCTTATTCGGCATCTTCAAGTCGAGCCACCTCCTGGCGATTCTCGCCGTCTCGACTGTAATCCTTGCCGCCGCCTATCTCCTCTGGATGTTCCAGCGGGTCATGCACGGCCCGATCTCCAACGAGAAGATCCGCTCCTATAAAGATATGAATAAAAGGGAGCTCGTCTCCTTGACCCCCATCATCATCATGATGTTCTGGATGGGAGTCTATCCGCAGACCTTCCTGCGGAAGATGGATGCCTCCGTGTCCCGGCTCCTCGACCGGGTTCACAACCGTGAAAAAATATTCCTCCGGGAAAATGGCCCGATGACATCCCTGAAAAGCGGCGTCCCCGCGGATGCCCCGCGGAGCGCCGAGAAGGTACTGGCCGGGTTTGAGGAGATAAAGTAAGGATGAACAGCCTCAACGCCCTCTTCCCGCTTCTGGCGGTGGTGGCCGGGGCGCTGGTCGTCCTGCTCCTTGAAGTTTTTATAAAAAAAGATCGGCGGGACTATCTCGGCTATGTCTCTCTGGCCTTTCTGGCGTCCGCGGCTTTCCTGGCCGTTTCGTCCTGGGGCAAAGGGTACACCTATTTCCAAGGTGGACTCGCCCTCGATGACCTGGCGGTCATCTTGACGCTGCTCTTCTTCCTGGCCGTCGCTTTCGTCATCCTCCTCAGCCTGAAATATATCGGGCAACAGGATGCCAACCACGGCGAGATATTCGCTCTTCTGCTTTTAGCCCTCTCGGGTCTGATGATCATGACGTCATCCTCGGACCTGCTGGTCATTTTTCTGGGCCTCGAGGTCCTTTCCGTCTCGAGCTATGCGTTGGCCGGGTTGCGGCGAAACAATGAGAGATCCGGAGAGGCGGCTCTCAAATACTTCCTTCTCGGAAGCTTCGCCAGCGCCTTCCTCGTCCTGGGATTGGCCTTTCTCTTCGGGGCCGCCAAGTCGTTGGCCGTCCCGGCGGTCGTCGCCCATTTTGGAGCGGCGGCCGGCTCCCCGACGCTGGGGCTTGTCGGCCTCGCCCTCGTCCTCGTCGGTTTCGGTTTCAAGATTGCGGTCGTCCCGTTCCACATGTGGACGCCCGACGTCTATGAAGGCGCGCCGACTCCCGTGACGGCCTTCTTCTCGGTCGGCCCCAAGGCCGCCGGGTTTGCCGTCCTGCTCCGGTTTTTCGTGAATTTCTGGGGCTTGGTCCCGGACGGCGGTGGTTTGTTCTGGGCGCTTTGGACCAGCAGTGTCCTAACCATGGTGGTCGGGAACCTGGTCGCCTTGAGGCAGACGAATATCAAACGGCTCCTGGCCTATTCCTCGATCGCCCATGCCGGATACATCCTGGTGGCGATCCTTGCCCAGGACCAGTCGGGCCTCGTCTTTTATCTCGCCGCCTACCTATTTATGAACGTCGGGGCCTTCGCCGCCTTGATCGGCCTGAGCAAAAAAGGCACAGAGTATCTCGAGCTCGACGATTTCGCCGGGGTCGGCTTCCGCTATCCCTGGATCGGGGCGACGTTGAGTGTCTTTCTCCTATCGCTGGCGGGGTTCCCGCCCACGGCCGGGTTCCTGGCCAAGTTCTATGTGTTCAGCGCAGCCGCCAGGGCCGGACTCGTCCCCCTTGTCATCATCGGAGTCCTGGCCAGCCTTGTCTCCGTCTTCTATTACCTGCGGATCATCGTCGCGATGTACATGCGGGAGCCGGTGCGGGATGTCGAAATCGAGGTCGAAAACCCCGCCCTCTTCCTCGTCCTATTCCTGTGCCTCTACGGCGTTCTCCAGCTCGGGATTTTCCCGGGGAACATCCTCATCGTCATCAGGCAGGCCGTCGCCTCCCTGCCCGTCTTTTAGCCCTTCTCTCCCCGGGTGATCGATCGGCCCAACCAGTTATAGTTGTTTATTAGGGTTAGTGTATAATACGAAGGCGGGGCAAGAGCCGGACCGACCTCAGCCCCCAAAAAGAGGACTAAGACCCAGCCGACAAGGAGTTGATTTCATGAAAAAATCGAAATCGCCCCGACTGCTTCTTGGAGCTGCGCTGCTGACCTTGGCCTGCGCTCTGTCGCTGCCGGGACAATCTTCGCCCAAGTGGTTTGTGGACGTCGAAACCGGAGGCGTTTTCCCCGGCTATAACGACGTCCGCATCCCCGGAGACAGCGGGACCCTGTTCTCGCTGACGGATGATCTATCAACGGACTCATCAATATTCGTCCGGTTCAGGGCAGGCTTCCGCTTCCACCCGCGCCACACCGTGACGGTGCTCGTTGCCCCTCTGTCCCTGGACGGAGGGGGGACCGTCGATTTTCCGATCGATTTCAACGGCTTCACTTTTCCCGCCGGGACACCGCTCAAATCCTGGTATAAATTCAATTCCTATCGTCTGAGCTGGCGATATGGGATCAAAGAGAGTGAGAAGCTGAGGATCGGGATCGGGCTGACCGCGAAGGTCAGGGATGCCGCCATCGAGATCAGCGGCGGCGGCCAGACCACCCGGAACTCGAACGTGGGTGGCGTCCCCTTGCTCAATTTTTTCCTGGAATGGCGTTTCTCTCCCGTCCTGAGGCTTCTCCTGGAGGGAGATGCGGCCGCGGCCCCGCAAGGCCGCGCCGAGGACGTCGAGATCGCCCTCGTCTACCAAAAGGGCAAAAGATGGGCGTTCCGGTTCGGCTACAGGATCCTGGAGGGCGGTGCCGACAATGACAAGGTTTACAGTTTCGCCCTCTTCAACTATCTCCTCGTCGGTGCGACGGCCTATTTCTAGGCACCGGATTTCCGGGATGAAACGGAAAATCCTTCAGGTATCGTGCGCCCAGCTCCGTTGGGCCAAATCCTTGAAAGAAAACCTGGAACGCACTCGGGAATACATCTGGCTGGCCGCGAGGGAAGGGAGCCGCGTCGTCCTTTTTCCCGAGGTGAGCCTGACCGGATACCATTTTCCGGACGTCATCCGGCTGGCCCCCGAAGCCGTCAGGGGCGCTCTTGCGGAGACGCGCAGGATGGCCAAAGAATCCGGAGTCTGGGTCATCGTCGGCACGCTGAGGAAAACCTCCGACCGTTACCTCAACCTTGCCCACGTCCTATCGCCTGAAGGCGAGATTGTCCACGAGTATGCGAAGGTCCATCTGGCGGGGAGGGACGAGAGGAAATACTGCCGCGGCGGAAACAGGTTTTCCCTTTTTGAGATCGACGGCGTCCCGTGCACTCTGGCCATTTGCCGCGACGGCCGCCATCCGGAGGTCTACAGGCTTCCCGCGATGTTGGGAGCCCGGGTTCTTTTCCATCCCTCGTGCAGTTCCGATGAGGTCGAAGCGGTGGTCTGGAAGCGCATCTCCGGCCGTGCCCAGCAGGCGGCCGGACCGACGACACGGATCTTCCATTGTGTCGCCAATACCGTCGGACAATCGCCGGACGGAAGGCAGACCTCGAGCGGCCAGTCCTTTATCCGCAATCCTGACGGGTTGCCGCTCGCCGAAGCGGGCTTCTATCAGGAAGAGATGATCACCGCGGTGCTCGACCTCGAGCAGGCGGACCGCCGCTACGCTCTGGACAGCCTGAGCGATCCGCCCTTTCTCCGGCCCCATTGGCAAAAAATGCTCAAGGCTATCAAGGCCCGGGCCGGTCAAAAGCCACGGTAGACGGCCGGCCGCAGGCCCCTGCTCGGAGCTCTCCAATCCAATCAAAGGCCGTCTATTTAAGGGAAATTCCCCGGTCCGTTTGCTCTCCGCGGAGAGCCCAAAAAAATTGAGAAATTTATTGACTTTTAATTTTCCGCTGATTATACTCACTCCTCCTAATTTTTGGGATTAATACCCATATATAATGAGAACTGAACTCATAGTCCTCTTAACGATTTTCGTTCCTGTCATCGGCTCTTTCACGATTCCGATCGCCGGCCGGATCTCTAAATCGGCGCGCTCGGCCTGGTCCCTGATACTCGGCGGCGCGACCGCCGCGCTGCCTCTTTTCCTCATCCCCTTCGCTCTCACAGGGGGTGAAATGATTTTCCGGCGGCCCCTGGCCCTGGGACTGGACTTCGCGCTGATCATCGACCCGCTCTCCGTCTTCATGGCGATTGTCTCCTCGTTTGTCGGATTCCTGATCATCCTCTATTCAATCGGCTATATCGCCCACGAGGAAAACCAGAACGAATACTACCTGATGGTCGTCCTCTTCATCGGCGCGATGATGGGGCTCGTGTTTTCCTCGAACCTTATTTTCATGTACCTGTTCTGGGAAATCATCGCCATAGCGTGTTGGCGCCTGATCGGTTTTTACCGTGTCAAGGAATACGTCATCAAGGCCGACAAGGCTTTCCTGGTGACCTTCTTCGGCGCCGTCGTCATGCTCCTCGGCTTTGTCCAGGTCTATGGGAGCACCCAAAGCTTTGACCTGATGGAAATGCGGGGGACTTTGATCCCCGGCTCGGCCGTTCTTCTTATCCTTTTCGGTATGTTTTCCAAATCAGCCACTGTCCCCCTTCACACCTGGCTTCCCGATGCCGGTGTCGCCCCGACCACCGTCACTGCCCTTCTTCACGCCGCCGTCCTGGTCAAGATCGGCGTCTATGCCTACGCCCGGATCTTCCTGTTCACTTTTGATATCCCGACCGGGTGGAAGGAAGCGATCCCCTGGATCGCCGTTGCTTCGAGCCTCATCGCCGCGGCCGCGGCCACGGTCGAGACCGACTTCAAGCGCATCCTCGCCTACTCGACGGTCAGCCAGATCGGCTACATCTTCTTGGGGTTCAGTGTGGCGACGCCGGAGGGGATCTCGGGTTCGCTCCTCTTTATCCTGATGCACGGCCTGGCCAAGGCCGGGCTCTTCCTCTGCGCCGGGATCGTCATCCATGCCACCCACAAGCGGGACATCCGCGAGATGGGCGGATTGATCAAGACGATGCCTTTGACGGCCGTGTCCTTCCTTGTCTGCGCCTTCTCCGTCATCGGCATCCCGCCCTTTGGCGGCTTCTTCTCCAAGTTTTTGGTCATCGTCGGGACCGTCAAGGCGGGCGCCATCTGGGCGGCGGCCGTCGCGCTGTTCACCGCCGTCCTGACAATGTTCTATCTTTTGAAAGTCTTTAGTCAGGTCTTTTTGGGCGAGGCCAAGGCGCCCGCTCCCGAGGGTACGCGGTCCATGGTCTTTGTCGTCGCCCTACTGGCCGTGCTCTCGCTCGTCGCCGGGATTTTGATTGCCTATCCCATGAAGCTGGCTGAAGTGGCGACGGCCGGCATCAGCTGGTGGCTGAAATGACCGCTCCTATGTTGTTAGTGCCGATCCTCCTTCCCCTGGCGATCGCCCTGATCACCATCCTGATCCCGTCCCGGGTCAAGTATGTCCGCGAGGTCATCTCGGTCCTCGGCTCGACCGTCCTTCTCTATTTCGGTTACACTTTGTTCACGCTCAAAAACCTGACCTGGAAAGTCTCCTGGCTGGGGAACGGAGTGGATTTTGACCTCCGGCTCTATCATTTCAGCGCATTTATCCTGCTGGGGTTGGCCGGGTTCCTGTTCCTGATCGCGCTCTATTCGACGGTTAAGATGAAAAACGTCCCGCGGGTGCGGGAATACTACGCCTACGTTTTCCTGACGGCGGCCTTCGCCAACGGCGCCGCCCTTTCCAATAATTTCGTGCCGCTCATCTTCTTCTGGGAAGGCCTGCTGCTGACTCTGTACGGTCTGATCACCATCGGCGGCAAGGACTCCAACCGGACGGCCGTAAAGAGCTTTATCCTGGGCGGCTTCTGTGATTTCTCCATGATCCTGGGCGTTGCGATTCTCTGGAAAATCACGGGCACGCTGACTCTCTCCGAGATCTCGGTCAAGCCCGAGGGACTGGCGGCGGTGAGTTTCATATTGATGGTCATAGGCGCCATCGGCAAAGCGGGGGCCATGCCTTTTCATACCTGGATCCCGGATGCGGCCATAGACGCTCCCGTCTCGGTCATGGCCTTCATCCCGGCGGCGCTTGAGAAACTCCTGGGCATCTATTTCCTCGCCCGGATCACTCTCGACTTTTTCCAGCTGGAAAAGAACTCCACCCTGGCGATCGTCCTGATGACCGTCGGAGCCGCCACGATCGTCCTGGCCGTGTTCATGGCCCTTATCCAGAAAGACTTCAAGCGGCTTCTCTCCTACCACGCCGTCAGCCAGGTGGGCTACATGATCCTGGGCATCGGCACCGCCGTCCCGATCGGCATCGCTGGCGGAATTTTCCATATGATCAACCACGCCATGTATAAATGTGGGCTGTTCCTGAGCTCCGGAAGCGTCGAGCTCCAGACGGGCACAACCGAGCTCAAAAAACTCGGCGGCCTCAGGAAGGAGATGCCCCTGACGGCGTTCGGCTTCATCGTTTGCGCCCTGGCCATCTCCGGTGTCTGGCCGCTCAACGGGTTCGTTTCCAAGGAAATGGTCTTCCACGGTGCCGTGGAGACCGGCAATATCGTCTTCGCCATCGCCGCCTGGCTCGGGGCGATTTTTACTTTCGGTTCGTTCCTCAAAGCCGGGCATTCCGTCTTTTTCGGGGAAAGGTCAAAGGAGGTCCCGAAAGTCAAGGAAAGCCGGCCGGCCATCGTTATCCCTATCCTGACCTTGGCCGGGTTGTGCATCCTCTTCGGCGTCTATAACAAACTCCCTCTCAAAGGGCTCATCGAGCCCATCCTGGAGGGCCATGTCGAGGCGGGTGAAAACCTCGACTTCTCGAGCCACGCGCTGGCCCTCCTGAACCCCATCGCCATGATCTCGATCGGCTGTCTCGTGCTGGCCTTTCTCATCCACCGAGCGGGCTTCCTGAAATACGGCCGGAAGGCCTATCTGGCTTCATCCATCATTCACGACCTCCCCGGCATCAAGCAGACCTATGACCTGGCCGAGAAACGTATTTTTGACATTTATGAGCAGGGCATCCGGTTCCTGACGTGGCTGTCCGGAGTCCTCTTCAAGCTCGTTGACCGGCCGATCGATGCCGTTTATGAAAAAGGGGTCACGGCCGTGGGGCGGGGCCTCACGGGCTTGCTCAGGGCGGCCCATACCGGTCATTATGCCAATTACCTGGCCTGGTCCATCGGCGGACTATTGGCCGTAGCTGGGATAATCAGCGTGCTTTTGAAATAAAGGAGGAGAGTTGGTCTTTCTATTCATCGCGCTGCCGCTTGTGGTCGCGGGGGTCCTTCCGCTCGTCGGCAAGATATCCAAAAAATTCCTTCCCGACCTCCTGGCCAATTCCGTCTTTATAATCCTCCTGGTTCTGGTCTTTTTCGAGGGACGCGGTCTCGTCGGGCAGGAGGCCGCCGTCCAGCAGCTCTCCTGGCTCGGTGAACCCCTCAACATCCGGCTGATGCTGGACGGGTTCAGCCTGTTCATGCTGTTCGCCGTTTCCCTGGTGGGATTCGCCATCTCGCTGTTCTCGATCGATTATATGGACCATTACGGCTCCAAGGCGAATTTCTATGCTCTTTTCCTTGTCATGATCGCCGGCATGAACGGGCTCCTCCTGGTGACTGACCTTTTCCAGATCTATGTCTTCCTCGAGGTCGCGGCGGTCGCCTCTTACGCCCTGGTCGCTTTCGGGCTCGGGCCTGATGAGCTCGAAGCCTCCTTCAAGTATCTCATGCTCTCAGCCGTCGCCTCCGCGTTTCTCCTGGCCGGCATCGTTCTCATCTTCGGCGTCACTGGGGCGCTGGATTTTGAAAGCGTCTCGAAGGGGCTTGCGGCGCTTGACGCGAGGTACCTGGTGGGTCTCTGTGCGGCCTTTTTCATCCTGGGATTCGGTCTCAAGGCGGCCCTTGTCCCCTTCCATGCCTGGCTCCCGGACGCCCACCCTTCGGCGCCGGCGCCCATTTCCGCCGCCCTTTCCGGCCTGCTTATCAAGGTCTCGGGTGTCTATGCCCTCACCCGGGTTTTCCTTAACGTCTTTGGGTTAACTCCGGCCCTGTCCACGGTCCTGATGTACCTGGGGATCATCTCGATGGTCGTAGCCGCCCTTCTGGCGCTCGGCCAAACTGACATCAAACGGATGCTGGCCTATTCTTCGATCAGCCAGGTGGGATATATCGTCCTGGGCATCGGCCTCGGCACTCCCCTGGGCATTCTGGGCGGCCTCTTCCATCTCTTCAACCATGCCCTGGCCAAAAGCCTCCTCTTCTTGAATTCGGGATCGCTCCAGATGGCTACCGGCACGCGCAACCTCGATGAGATGGGTGGCCTGGGGAAGAGGATGCCGGTCACGGCCGGAACAACCCTGATCGGTTCCCTGGCCATCGCCGGCGTGCCTCCTCTCAACGGCTTCTGGAGCAAACTGATCATCATCGTGGCGCTCATCCAGGCCAAGCATTGGGCCTTCGCCCTCATCGCCGTCCTGGCCAGCGTCCTGACGCTCTGGTACTATCTGCTCATCCAGCGCAAGGCCTTCTTCGGCAAGCTCAACGAGAAGTGGAGCGCTGTCAGGGAAGCGCCGTTCTGGATGACGGTTTCCACGGTCCTTCTTGCGCTCCTGTGTATCGCCACGGGAATATTTTTTGCCGGGACCGTCAATTCCTGGGTCCGGCCGGCGGCCGATGCCCTGGTCGAGGGTATGCAAACGCTGTTGGGTTCGTTAGGATTTTGAGATAATGGTCATCGAAATCGCTCTTCTTTGCGGCCTGGTCGTCTTTTCGGCGGCCGCCATCATTTTCCGGGACCTCCTCAGGGCGGCCATCTGTCTGGCGGTGGCCTCGCTGCTCTTGGGGATCATCTTCTTCCGGATGAAGGCCCCCTATATCGGCGCCTTCGAGATCTCGGTCGTGGCCGGGCTGATCACGGTCCTGTTCATCACCACGATCGCTCTGACCAAGACGGGTGGCGATGTCCGAGAGTCCAAGGCCGCGGCCTGGATCTTCCCGCTGTTTTTCATCGTTTTCCTCGTCCTGGATTTTTTCGTCATGAAGAGTCTCATGGGCAAAATTCCTGCGCTCGAAGGGACACCGGAGCAGGGCACATTCGGAGAAGTACTCTGGAAGATGCGGACGTTTGACCTGGTGGGTCAGATCGGAGTCATCTTCGCCGGCGTCCTGGCCGTGCTGGCGCTGTTCCGCAAGAGGGACAAGGATGAATAACACCTGGCTTCTCTATATGGCTTTTGCGTCCGTCCTCGTGTTCCTCGGGCTCTACTGTCTGCTGTCCATGCGCAACCTCATCAAGCTCTTCATCGGGATCGAAGTCATCAGCAAGGGCATCAGCCTGGCCCTCGTCGCCACGGGCTTCACCAAGAACCATATTCTCATCGCCCAGGCCCTCGCCGTGACGTTCATCGTCATCGAGGTCAGCGTCGTGGCCACTGCCCTGGCCATCATCATCAACACTTATCGTCACACTGGGAGCCTGGACGTCCGCAAGCTGACCAAACTCAAAGGGTAAACAATGAGCCGATTTGACTTCCTCATCTCCCCACCGGTCGCTTTCCTGGTCTTCCTGGTCATCGGATTCCTTCTCTATGTCCTCGGCAGCCGGCTCGCCCCCAAGCTGAAGAAAGAAGGAGGCAAGCTGTCCACCTATGCGTGCGGCGAGGACCTGCCGGGAGTGAAGCTCCAGTTCGGCTACCGGCTGTTCTTCTTCATCGCCCTCTTCTTCACCATGATGCACGTGGCGGCCTTGGTTATCGCCACCATCCCGGGCGGAAAGATCGTGTTTTTTGGTATCATATATCTGGTGATGATCTTCCTTTCGATAATGGCGCTTATCACAAGAGACTGAGATGTTAGAGAAAGTCGTCCGCTGGTCGCGAAAAAAATCGCCTTGGATCCTGCACCTCAACTCGGGCGCCTGCAACGCCTGTGACATCGAGATCGTGGCCGCCCTCACTCCGCGCTTCGATGTCGAGCGCTTCGGGGTCCTGCTCAAAGCGACGCCGCGTCACGCCGACGTGATCATTTCCACCGGTCCGGTAACGCGCCAGATCAAGGACCGGATCATCCGGATTTACGAGCAGACGCCCAATCCCAAGTTCGTCATCGCCGTCGGTGCCTGCGCCATGTCGGGTTGCGTCTACCGAGGCGCCTACAACATCATGGGCGGCCTGGATCAGGTCATCCCGGTCAATATCTATATTCCCGGCTGTCCGGCCCGGCCCGATGCCATCCTTGACGGGGTCGTCAAGCTCCTGGGCACGCTCTGATGAGGCCAGAATGAACGACATCGAAATCATAGAAAAGACCAGGGCGTTGCTGGGAGACAAGGTTCTCGAGATCAGCAACCCGTCCGTCCGCCGGATCTTCCTAAAGGTGGATCCCAAGGACCTTATAAAGGCCGTCGAAGTCCTCAAGAAGGGCCTGGGGTTCGTGTATTTGGCCACCGTCAGCGGACTGGACAGCGGCGAGAATTTTGAGATCATCTACCACTTCGCGAACGCGTTCAGCCAATTGAACTTGAGGACGCAGATCCCGAAAGCCAACCCCCATGTGGAATCGATCTGCGCGGTCATCCCGGGAGCGATCCTGTACGAGCGGGAGCTCCAGGACATGTTCGGCCTCGTCGTTGATCATATCCCGGATCCTCGGCGGCTTGTGCTCCCCGACGACTGGCCTGATGGTAACTACCCCCTCCGAAAAGACTGGAAATACGAGCGGGCGCCCGAGAAGATCCCGGGAGGAAAGTCATGAAGTTCACTGTCCCCATAGGACCGCAGCACCCTGCCCTCAAGGAGCCGATCAGCCTGCGGATGACCCTCGAAGGGGAAGTCATACGGGGCGTCGATATCCGCCTCGGCTATAATCACCGGGGGCTGGAAAAGCTGGCTGAGGAGAAAACCTGGCTCCAGAACATCTACCTGACCGAGCGGATTTGCGGCATCTGTTCCCATTCCCATGCCACGTGCTACACCCAGGGCGTCGAGAAGCTCATGGAAGTCGAGCCTCCCAAACGGGGGATCTACCTTCGTTTCCTCGTGGCCGAGCTCGAACGCGTCCACAGCCACCTTCTCTGGCTCGGGGTTGCCGGGCACGAGGCCGGCTTCGACACGTTTTTCATGTACACGTGGCGCGACCGGGAGGTCGTAATGGACATTCTGGAGATGATCTCCGGGAACCGCGTCCACTATGCCATCAACACCCTGGGCGGCGTGCGGCGCGACATCGACGAGCTCCAGAAGAAGAGAATCCTTGATTCCCTGGGCATCCTGCGCCAGCGGAGCGAATATTACTTCAAGATCGGGGCCAGCGAGCCGTCTTTTGTCGCCCGGATCGCCGGGGTCGGCCCTCTCTCCAAAGAGGATGCCCTCGCTCTGTGTGCGGTCGGACCGACCGCCCGGGCGTCCGACATTCCCCAGGATGTCCGCAAGGACGACCCCTACGGGATGTATGCGGAAGTCCCCTTCGAGGTGGCCACGGCTACGACCTGCGACGTCCTTGGAAGGGTCGTCGTCCGGGTCAAGGAGCTGATGCAGTCTTACAACATCATCGAATTCCTGCTCAAGAACCTTCCCGACGGGCCGGTCGCCGTGAGGGCTCCCCGTCGGGCCAAGCCGAGCGAGGTGGTCAGCCGGTATGAAGCGCCCCGCGGCGAGAATATCCACTACATAAAGTCGAACGGGACGGACAAGCCCGAGAGGTTGAAAGTGAGGGCGCCGACGCTGGCCAATTATCCGGCGACGGTGGTTATGCTTAAGAACGGCTACATTGCCGACATTCCGCTGATCTTCGCCGCCATCGACCCCTGCATCTGCTGCGCCGAAAGAGCGGTCACTCTGGTGGACGGCCGGAGCGGCCGGGAGGATGTCGTCCTGATGAGCGACCTGCGCAAAAAGGCGCAGGAACGATGGAAGAAGGCCCCCCTGAAAAAGGATGCGGTATGGCCATTCTGAAAACTCTGCTCTATATCCTGGTTTACCCCGGCCTCATCTTCCTGTTTGTTTATTCGACCTTCTGTGAATGGTTCGACCGGAAAATCTACGCCCGGCTCCAGAACCGGATGGGTCCAACTCACACCGGCCGTTGGGGCATCCTTCAACCGGTGGCCGACTTCGTCAAGCTGCTGGCCAAGGAAGACATCGTCCCGGAGTTGGCGGACAAGACGCTTTTCAACCTGCTCCCGGTCTTCGGGATAGCCGCGGTTTCGACGGCCATGCTTCTCCTTCCCGTCTGGCATTATGACCTGGCCCAGCCAAGCCCCAATTCCTTTTCCGGGGATATCATCGTCCTTCTCTATATTCTGACCCTGCCCACTCTGATCCTTTTTCTGGCGGCCTGGTCATCGACCAGCTTTTTCTCGACGATCGGCGGCTCCCGGGTCCTGACCATGCTCTTCGGCTATGAAGTCCCTCTCTTCCTGGCCGTCCTGAGCCCGGCCATCATGGCCGGATCGTGGCGGCTGGCCGAGATCGCCGCCTTCTTCCAGCACAAGCCTCTCCTCATCCTTCCTAACATCGTCGGTTTCGTCGTCTCCGTCATCTGCCTCCAGGCCAAGCTCGAGAGGACGCCATTCGACATCCCCCATGCCGAGACCGAGATTGTCGGCGGTACGTTTACCGAGTACTCGGGGAAAAAGCTGGCCCTCTTCCGGCTGATGACCGACGTCGAAATGGTCGTCGGGAGCGGACTCATCGCCACCGTTTTCCTCGGTGGTTTCCCCGGTGGAGTTCTCCTCGGGCTGGTCTACTTCGTTGTCAAAACCCTCTTCATCATCTTTCTCCTTACCCTGATCCGGGCGTTGACGTCGCGAATCCGGATCGACCAGGTGATCAGCTTCTCCTGGAAATATCTGGCCCCGCTGGCCGTCCTGCAGCTTCTTGTCACCATCGTTCTCAAGGGGTTTTCGCGATGAGAATCGCCGCTTTTCTTCCGGAGATCCTCCGCCATCTCTTCAAAAAGCCGGCCACGGTGGATTATCCCTTTGTGAAGCTGGAGGTGCCCAAGGGTTTCCGGGGTACGCCTTTCCTCCATCCCGAACTGTGTATCGTCTGCCGGGCCTGTGTCCGGGATTGCCCCGCCGAGGCCATCGATATCCTGACCGTCAACGAAGCGGAAAAGAAGTTCAAGATGGTCATCCACAACGACCGCTGCATCCACTGCGCGCAGTGCGTTGAATCCTGCCCGACCACCCCAAAGGCTCTGGAGATGGACGAGCTCTTCGAGATCGCCGCTTTCAGCCGCTGGGACCTGAAGAAGGAATGGGAATACACAAAGGCCCAGGTCAAGCCCAAGGCCGCGGCCGGAACCCCCTCCGTAGAAGCCAAGAGCTGATTTAGTCGTCCTGAGTGAAAATGCCTTGCCACCCCGTTTTCTTTTATCTTCCTCCTCGGCCAGATCAGTTAATTTTTGTCGGCGGGGCGATCTTCCCATGATAAAATAAATCAAGCCAGGAACATGCCTACCGCCAAACATTTAGGGTCGGGCTGGAGTGGCGAGATTTCTAGAAAGCTCAAGGGGGCTGAGCGTCTGTTTGTCCTCGGGGTCGGGAACCTACGCAAAGGAGACGATGCCGCCGGAAGCCTCTGCGTTCGCCTGCTGACGAGGGAAGTGACCCGGGGAAGACGACGCCCTGACGCCGGGAGCGAGGAGGCCGTCCGTCCCAGGAGAAAACCAAGGAAATCCTCACCCCTTGAGTTTCAGGTCCTCGATGCCGGCGAGTCTCCCGAGAGTGCGACCGGTCTTATCCGGGAGTTCCGGCCGACCCATGTCCTTATCGTCGACGCTGCCATGGGAGGGTTTCGGCCGGGTACGATATTTATCGTCGAAAAAGAAAAGATCAGCCATGAGGACATATCCACCCATCGTATCCCCCTGATTCATCTAGTACGCTACCTCGAGGAGAGCGTCGGCTGCCGGACGGTCCTCATCGGCATCGAACCCAAGGAACTGGCTTGGGGAAAACCGGTCTCCCCGTCCGTCAAGGCAGCCGCCGCCCGACTCGCTGCATGGCTGGCAAGACGCTGACCGCTCCGCATCCCTAAGCCTATCCCCCTGATTTTCTCTCGGGCGCCGAGGATATCTCTGGTTCTTATCAAGAAGGCACCGCTCCAGTCTAACGGAAAAAAATCGGGAGTGCTGGCCTCGTTTGCCAGGCCACTAGCTTGTGGTCTCAAAATCACCTTAAGCTGCATTGGAGAAAGGCGGGCCGTGCCGGGCGAAAAATGACTTGACAACAGGCAAAGAAGTGTTTGATAATCCGCCCATACGGGAGGGAGTCAATGCTAAAACCTGCTACCGCCATTCTTTTCATCGGTGTGCTCTTTGCCGCGCTCTACTCGCTGTTGATCGTCGTTTCACCTCAGACGGTCGCCAACAGCACCCTGAAGGCCAGGGCGGACACGAGTCTCGAAAACATCCAGGATCAGGGAGCCGGAGAGGCGATCCTCGTCTACGCCAGGCACATGGGGGTCTTCGGATTTTGCATTTCCATCGCCATGTTCTTCGTCCTGTTCGCCGGTTTTAAGAAGGGCCAGAAATGGGCCTGGTGGGCCTTCTTAATTGTTGCCGGCATCGCTTGGCTCTATGGTTTAGGCACACAAATCGGTGAAGGCGATAAGATGAACCTGATGGGCCATGTGATCGGAACCGGGCTCTGGCTCATCGGCATCCTGCTGCCCATAAAGGCGTTTTTCCCCAAGAAGGCCTGATCTTATCGAATTCACCCCCCCCGACCTGAGAAGGGGCGGAATCCTCGTCCGAGGACTGCCCTTGAAGTCTGTCCGTCGGGCTCGCGCCGGGCCCCGAGGACTGTCAATATGAGGTAAAGATAATTCAGTCCTGAAGCGTAATAGACAATGAAGGACGGACCGATGACCGATAACGAGCTGGTCCGAAGCTGCCTCAAAGGAAATATGGAGTCCTATCGAACGCTTATGGATCGCTACCGGGGACAGGCCATGGCCCTGGCCTTGAACATCTTGGCCAACTTCCAGGATGCCGAGGATGCCTGTCAGGAGGTTTTTCTGAAGACCTTCCAGAACCTGGGCGGGTTCGAGCTGGAGCGCAGCTTCAAGAACTGGTTCTATGCCCTGCTCTCCCATCACTGCTTGGACCAGATCAGAAAAAGGAAGAGGTTTAATCTTTTTATCGGCCGCCTTCAAAGTCAGGAAAGGGTGGTTTCGGCGGTCCCGGCGGCGCCGAATCCCGGTCTCCAGGGCAGCCTGGAGCCACGGCTCCTCAGCCGGCTGCGTCCCAAGGAAAGGACCGCGATCTATCTGTGGTCGCAGGAAGGATATTCGGGAGCGGAGATCGCCGCCGTCCTGGGTTGCTCCGAGAAGACGGCGCATGTCCACCTATTCAGGGCCAGGGCAAGGCTCAAGACAGCCCTAAAGGAGGAGCGGAATGAATCACAATAAGCGCATTCTCCTGCTCATCCGGCTCCTTCCTTTCAGATCCAGTCTGTCTTTACGCCTGCGGCGCCATCTCGAGCAGTGCCCGGAATGCCTGAGCCGGATGGCCGACATCCGGGACGCCCGCGCGGCCACGATTTCGACGCGGGATTTGGGCCAGGTCGAGGACTTCTGGCCCCGCCTCGCTCCCGGCCTGGGGAAGCCGCTCTGTGAAGAGGCCTCTGGGCCCAGAGTCAGGTGGGCTTGGGCGCTAGGGACGGCCGGCCTGCTGGCTATGGCGGTTATCGGCGTCTTCTTCTTTGCCCCTTCCCCGCCGGCGGACGTCCTCTCTTCGGGCGTCAAGCTGCGGGTCAACTATGTCCGAATGTATGAAGAGCCTGCGCAGGCTTTTATTTTCCGCACCCAAGACGCGAACAGCACGTTTGTCTGGGTGGAAAAACCAAAACCAGGAGAAGTTCTATGAAGAGAAAACTGTCCTTCGGCTTGGTCTTTCTGTTATTTTTTTCCCTGTCTGTGTTCGGCGGCGACATCCGTCTTGACCTGAAGCTCCGGGTCTATGAGGGGGCCCGGCAGGGCGCCCTGTCGCCTCCCCAGCTTGTGACGACCTCCTACATCCGTCCGACCATTTCGGCCAATATGGAGATGCAGGCCGGGTTCGACCTGGAAAAAGAAAAAGAGCAGATCAAAAGGGTGTTCAACCTCCAGGATGTCGGCCTCCTCACGGAGGCCGACCTGGTGATCGGAGAGGAGAGAGCCGGCCGGTCCTCGAGCTCCGCCCGTCACTTTTTCCGCTTGAATGGGAATGCTTTCACCATCTATGTCATGCTCATCGAATGGAAGAACCCGGGCCGGTTCCTGGTGCTTCTCAACGACATGACTGCTGAAAAACCGGAAAACGTCCTGACTACAGAAATGCTCCTCCACGGCGGGCATAGCGCCGTCTTCGGGTTCGAGGACAAGAACGGCAAGCCGTATTTCTGTTCCTTCCACATCACCGGCCCTCCGGACAAGATCATGCCGCCTCCTCCCCCGCCGCCTCCGGCTCCTCCCGTCCCCCCGGAAATCCGGAAGAAGATCGAGATGTTCGAGCAGGGAGCCGTCAAGGCCGGCGACGCCATCAACCCTCCCCTGCTGCTGAAAAAGGTGGATCCTGTCTCCCCTCCGGGGGCCAAAGAGTCGGGCCTGAAGGGATATGTCGTTCTGAACGTCAGGACCGACGCGCAGGGCAACGTCAAGGACGTCATGGTCATCAAGAGCTCGGACGAAGTTTTCATCCAGCCCGCGATGGCCGCGGTTAAACAGTGGAGGTACGAACCTTATCTCGAAAATGGTCAGCCCAAAGAGCTCGTCTTTTCGGTCTCGTTGAGGTTTGAAATCAAGTAAGCACAAATCAGCAGCGCTTCCCGGCCGGAGCGACGGGGAACGGGCCCAGGCCCCCGGGGAATGAAGACCTCCACGGGGGCCTTTTTTTTGCTCCTTAAGACCTCTCGTTCCGGTTGACATGGCCCGCCGGCCGGCGGTATAGTCTGGGCATGTGCCGGGAAGGAGGTCCCCATGCCCAGCAAGCAAAAAAGTCCTTGTCTGCCCTTCGGCGATCATAAGACGGCCCCTTGGTACGGTCAGGATATCCTGTCGGTCAAGCAATTCAAGCGCACCGACCTGGAATACGTCATCGAGGTCGCCCACGAGATGCGCATCATGGTGGAACGGATCGGGACGTTTGACCTGCTCAAGGGCAAGATCCTGGCGAACCTGTTCTACGAGCCCTCGACTCGTACCTCGTCGTCCTTTATGGCGGCCATGGAGCGGCTCGGAGGAGCGGTCATCCCGATCAGCGAAGTGCGGTATTCTTCAGTAGCCAAGGGAGAAAGCCTGCCCGACACGGTGCGGACGCTGGAATGTTATGCCGACGTCATCGTCCTTCGTCATCCCGAGGTGGGAGCGGCGGCGCTGGCCGCCCGTCACTGCCGGAAGCCCGTCATCAATGCGGGGGACGGAGTCGGCGAGCACCCGACGCAGGCCCTCCTCGACACTTTCACTATCCACGAGGAGCTGGGCCGTCTGGACAACCTCAATGTCACCATGCTCGGGGACCTGAAGTACGGCCGGACCGTGCATTCGCTGGCGCGTCTGCTCACGCTGTCGAGCGGGATCACCCTCAACTATGTCTCCCCCGATGTCCTGAGGATGCCGCAGGATGTCATGGACGAAGTTGCCGAGAAGGGAATCCCTCAGACCAGGGAAACGACGCTTAAAAAGGTTCTGCCCAGGACCGACGTCCTCTATGTCACCCGGGTTCAGAAGGAGCGTTTTGCCGACGTGGCCGAGTACGACAAGGTCAAGTCAGCCTACGTGATCACCCCCGAAGTCATGAAGGCCGCCAAGAAAAAGATGATCGTCATGCACCCCCTGCCCCGCATCACCGAGATCGCCCTGGAGTTCGACGACGACCCAAGGGCCGCCTACTTTCGCCAGATGGAGTACGGGCTGTACGTCCGGATGGCGCTGCTGGCCATGGTTCTCGGCAAAGCCTAGCGCGCCGGAACGGGAGGCGGCAGCAGAACCCAGCTCTTGGCGGCCTTTTCGACCGCCTGGAAAACCCGGAGGAAATTCCCGCCCAGGATCTTGCGGATGTCCGGCTCCTTGTAACCGCGGCGCTGAAGCTCGTCGCTGATGGCGACCAAACGGCCGGCGTCTTCAAGTCCGTCGGGCGGATCGGATATGCCGTCGAAGTCGGAGCCCAGCCCGACGTGGTCGGCATCCCCGGTGATTTTAGCGACGTGGTCGATGTGGTCCACCAGGGTCTTGACATCGACCGGGGGAAGACTCTTCCGGAGCGCCACCCAGCGGACCTCAAATTCGGACTGTGCCTTTTTTAGCTTTTCGGGGTCAGCCTTGTTCGCTTCAGCATAGTCAACCGGAAAGCCGAACTCCCCGGCCACCTCTTTCCAGAGGGCATCCTGTTCTTCTCCATATAACGCGTTCAGGAAGCCGGCCGAAAAATTGATCCCGATAAGGCCTTCGTTCTTAGCTAAAGCTAAGAGCATGTCATCGGTTAAGTTGCGGTGGTGGCCACTGAGCGCCCGGCAGCAGGAGTGAGAGGCGACGACCGGAGCGGAGCTCGCTCGGATGACGTCCCAGAAGGTTTCGTCGTGGGCATGGGAGACGTCGATGATCATGCCCAGCTTGTTCATCTCCTGGACGACTTGTTCGCCGAAAGCGGTAAGCCCGCACCTCTCCGCGCTCGGGTCGCCCGAAGCATCCGCCCAATCCGTATGGGTCCAGTGGGTCAAGGTCATGAGGCGCACTCCGGCCCGGTAGAAGGCCCGCAAGACATCCAGGTCATTCTCTATGGCATAGCCGGATTCGATCCCGGCGAGAACGCCCGTCTTGCCGGAGTTCCGCAGGCGCAGGAAGTCTTCAGACCCCTGGACGATCTCCAAGTCTTCCGGATTCTGCTCGACCAGCCGATGAAGAGCCTCGAGCTGCCCGAATATCTTATTGGCGGCCTGCCCCTTTTCCAGATCGTTGGAGGGAGGGCCGGAAAAGCAGGCGAAAACGGCGAGGTCGACACCGCCTCTTTTCAACTTGGGGATGTCGAGATGCCCTTTCGGAAGGTCCTGCCGCAGGTCCTCTCCTTCCAGGAACCGGCCGATCGTGTCGTTGTGCAGGTCGGCGACGGCGCTGTCTTTGTGGACGAACTCAGCCCGGAACCGGGGGTCGAGACATTTCTCTTTTGACCCGGCCACGGCCCGGATGACCTCGATATGGTATTGGGCGGCCAGCCGGAGGAGCTCCGGGTCGATGAGTTCGGGCCGGTCCCCCGGGAGGTGGTACTCCGGGTGTTCGTCGTCGAGCTTCTCAGTCAAGATCTCCCCTGTCCTGAGGCTCAGCGATGTGACTCCCTTCGCCCAGAAAGCGCTATGGTCCGAACCGCGATAGTTGAGGCGGGGCCTGATCTTTTTCAGCATCTCCGGGTCGAGCCCGGCCTTGACGATGTCAAAAAACCGTCCGTACTCCCACATCCCTCCGACAAGGAGGTCCGAATCGCCCGTCCCGACCATGTCGACATTGAGATAGACGACGGTCTTTTCCAAAGGATAGAGGGGGTGTTCGACATAATAACGGGAACCGACGAGGCCCATCTCTTCTCCCGCCCAAGAACAGAAAACGATCGACCGGGCAGGTTTGAACTTGGAGGCAACGAGAACCCGGGCTGTTTCCAGGAGTGTCGCCGCGGAAGTGGCATTGTCATCAGCCCCGTTATAGATAAAACCGCTAAGGCTGATTCCCAGATGGTCCAGGTGCCCGCCCATGAGGATGTATTCGTCCTTGAGCTTCGGGTCGCGCCCGGGAAGAAGACCGAGGACGTTCATCGCCTTGCGCTCTTCTTGAACCAGGTGGACCTCCATCTCCACGGCGGCGTCGAAGGCAAAGGAGTGCGGCTTCTTGAGGCGAAGGATCCGGCTCACGGAGTCCCTCCAGCTTTTCTTGGCGCTCCAGAAAAGGTCGTCGAGGAAGTTTCGCCCCGCCTGCATGACGACAAAGCCCTTGGGGCATTCACCTGTCCTCAAGATCCGGGAGCTCCGGCGCCGCTCCTTCGGGTCCGGGGGCAGTTGGGGGTCGGTTAGGTCCATCTCGATTATCCCGATGGCCCCCTTCTCGGCGGCGAGTTTGACCTTCTTCTCGAGGGTCCACTCCTTGGCGGAAGCCTCTTCAAAATCCGGGGGCGAGTCGGGAAGAATTATCAGGACGCGGCCCTTGATATCGAGTCCTTCATAGTCGTTCCAGGCCGGCTTTTCGGAAACAATTCCATATCCCACGAAGGCTATCCCGCCCCGGGCGATCCCGGAGCCGGTCCCGAACACAGGCCGATAATCGCGGTCTCTGCCAGGGAAATAGACCCGCCGTTGGGGTGAGATGATCTCCAGACGGACCGGTTGCTCGTAGTTCGACCAGTTTTTGAAAGGCACTTCCTGAAACCAAGACCCTCTTTCGCCGCCCGGCTCGAGGCCGTACTCTTTCATCTTGGCGGCCATGTATTCAGCGGCCTGGGAATACTCCACAGTCGCCGACCGGCGGCCCTTGAGCTCATCGGAGGCAAGATAACGGACGTGCTCCCAGGCCTTGGTGCCGTCGGCCTTAACCTGGGCGAGCGCGCCTCCGCGGAGGACGAAATAAAAGCCGAAGATCAGGACTGCGGTTTTTTTCATGATCGGGATCCTCCCTTATGGGGATGTTCTCGAGTTTTCCATAAGGGAGGAACTATATCGGGTCAGTGGAAAGGATGTCAACCCGAGATGTTTGACCGCTCGCTGGCACTGTGATATATAGCCCTTAAAATTTCTTTGGAGGAGGGAAAAATGGCCGGATTGGAGAGTCGGGACCGCGCTGTCGGCGAGACCGGGGAAGTCTCGAAGTGGCTCTTCTGGACGTGCTTCATCGCCCTTGTCGCGACATCGTTTGGGTTCATAATCCGCGCGAACATCATCGGCGACCTGGGCGTTCACTTCAACTTGAGCGAGACTCAGAAGGGGGAGATCCTCGGAGTGGGCCTGTGGCCTTTCGCGCTGAGCATCATACTGTTCAGCCTGATCATCGACAAGATCGGATACGGCCGGGCCCTGGTTTTCGCCTTCATCTGTCATGTCGTCTCGGCCTTTGTCACCATCTTCGCCACCGGCTATCAGATGCTTTACTGGGGCACCTTTATCTTGGCCGTTGGGAACGGGACGGTGGAGGCCGTCGTCAACCCCGTCGTCGCCACGGTCTACTCCAAACAGAAGACAAAATGGCTGAACACCCTCCATGCCGGCTGGCCGGGGGGGATGGTCATCGGCGGACTTTTAATCCTGGTCCTGATGCCCGGCCTGGACTGGAGGTGGAAGGTCGGGCTCGTCCTGATCCCGGCGGCCGCTTACGGACTGATGATGATCCGGGCCAAGTTCCCCGTCCATGAACGCGTCAAGGCCGGAGTTTCCTACAAGGCGATGCTGCAGGAGGCGGGAATTATCGGCGCCGTCATCGTGATCATCATCATGATCGCCGAGATCGGCCGGATCCTCCAATGGCCGCTGGCGGCGAAGACGATCGTCGCGGCCGTCCTGATCCTGGGCTATTCCCTCTATGTCCGGAAACTTGGCCACCCGCTTTTCATATTCCTGCTGCTCATCATGCTCCCTCTTGCCACGACCGAACTGGGAACGGATTCCTGGATCACCGAGCTCGTCAACCCGGTCATGGCCAAGATCGGGATTCAGGCCGGCTGGGTGCTGATATATACGGCCTTCATCATGATGGTCCTGAGGTTTCTGGCCGGGCCGATCATCCACAAGCTCTCGCCGCTCGGGCTTCTCGCTGTCTGCAGCGGGATCGCGGTTGTCGGGTTGGTCATGCTGTCGAAGGTGGCGGGCATCATGATTTTCGTCGCCGCTACAGTCTATGCCTTGGGCAAGAGTTTCTTCTGGCCCACTATGCTGGGAGTTGCGGCAGAACGGTTCCCTAGAGGGGGCGCACTGACCATCAATGCGATCGGCGGGATGGGCATGTTGAGTGTCGGAGTGATCGGCGCGGTTTTCCTAGGCAATATCCAGGACCGGCAGATCGACCGGGAGCTCCTGACCCAGTATCCCGCCCTCCATACCCAGGTCGTAGCTCAGGAAAAAGTCAGTGTCTTCGGGAAATATCAGCCCGTCGACAAAGAAAGGATGGCCGCGCTCAGCGAGGAGGAACAGAAGATCGTCGCGGACACGACCGCCGCCGCCAAGAAGAATGCCTTGCTGACCGTGGCCGTTTTCCCGGCCATCATGCTTGTCTGCTATCTCATCCTGATCTTGTATTTCCGGGCCAAGGGAGGATACAAACCCGTGGAGCTGGTCGCTCGACGGGAGTGACGAAGCGGGCGGTTCCCTGGGCCAAGTAAAGAAAGGAGTTCGCCATGTCATTCCGCCGGCCGTATGTCCTGTTCATGTTCTGCGTCATTTCCTGTTTTCTGCTTCTATCACCTCTTCGGGCGCAGTGGACGCCGGAGGAGATGATGAAAGTGAAATCTGTCGGCAGCGTCCTGATCTCTCCCGATGGAAAACGGGTCATCTTCACCGTGACCGAACCCGTGCTGACCGAGGAAAAAAGCGATTTCCTCACCCAGATCTGGATGGCCAGGGCGGATGGATCCGGAGCCTATCCATTCACATTCGGGGACAAGTCGTCCACCAACCCCCAATGGTCGCCGGACGGCCGATGGATCGCTTTTACCTCGAGCCGGTCGGGTAAAAATAATATCTGGATGATCCGGTCCGACGGAGGCGAGGCCGAACAGCTAACCGACGTCAAGTCAGGGGTGGACAGCCTGGCCTGGTCGCCGGACGGAAAGCAGATCGCCTTTACTATGTCCGACCCGTTGAGCGAACAGGAAGAAAAAAACCAGAAGGCCAGGGACGATGCCCGGGTTGTGGACGAGAATATCAAGTTGGCCCATCTCTGGATCATCCCTGCGGAGAAGGATGCCGAGGGAAAACGCGAGCCGCGGCGCTTGACCAAGGCCGAGTTCAGTGTCACCGATTGGGACTGGTCGCCGGATGGGAAGACGATCGTTTTCTCGCACGTGCCAAGCCCCGTGGCCGATGATTGGACACGAGCGGACATCTCGACGGTTGTCATCGACTCCGCTGAGATCACGCCGTTCGCTTCCACTAAGGCCGCCGAAGCGTCCCCCCTCTATTCGCCCGATGGCCGGTGGGTGGCTTTCCGGGCCGGCGATAGCCCGCCGACGTGGGGGTTTACGGCCTGGATTTTTATCGCTCCTTCGGCCGGCGGCCCGGCCAAGCGACTGGCGACGACATTCGATGAGCAGCCTGAAGTTGCGGGCTGGACCGCGGATGGGAAATGGGTCTATTTCACTGAGACTCGGGGCACAACTACGAGCATCGGGGCCCTGCCCGTGGATGGCGGTGCAGCCAAAATCCTGAACCAGGGTGAAAGTGCTGTGTTTGATGCGAACCTCAACTCGACACGAACGGCTTTCGGGTTAAGCCGGCAGTCATTAGACCGGGCGCCGGAAGCCTTTGTCACTTCGGTTGACCGATGGTCGCCTGTCCAGGTCAGCCAGGTTAATTCGGGGGGTCCCCGGCATCCCTTGGGAAAAACGGGGGTTATCCGTTGGAAGGCGCCTGACAAGAGAGAAATAGAGGGGCTTCTCACCTATCCCGTTGGATATACGCAGGGCCGGCGCTGTCCCCTGCTCCTTATCGTCCATGGCGGGCCGACCGGCGTTTTCGTCCAATCCTTCATCGCCAACAGGAGTCAGTATCCGATCGCCGCCTTCGCTGCCCGGGGCTGGGCAGTGCTCCGGTCGAACATCCGCGGTTCTTCCGGCTACGGGAGGGAATTCCGCTATGCGAACTATAAGGATTGGGGCGGCCTGGATTACCGGGATCTCATGGCCGGGGTCGACGAGGTTATCCGGCTTGGCGTTGCCGATCCCGACCGGCTCGGAGTCATGGGCTGGAGCTATGGCGGCTACATGACTTCCTGGATCATCACGCAAACCCGGAGGTTTAAGGCCGCGTCGATAGGCGCTCCGGTGACAAACCTCATGAGCTTCACCGGAACGACCGATATCCCGACCTTCATCCCCGACTATATGGGCGTGGAATTCTGGGATGGCCTCTCCGCCTACGTGAAACACTCGGCCATGTTCAATATCAAGGGGGCGACGACACCCGTCCTGATCCAGCAGGGAGAGCAGGATGTCCGCGTTCCCATCGGGCAAGGTTATGAGCTCTACAATGCCTTGAAGAGACAGGGGACGAAGGTGAAGATGGTCGTCTATCCGCGGCAGCCTCACGGTTTGCGCGAGCCCAGACTTATCCTCGATGCCGGCCGGCGTAACATCGAGTGGTTCGACGAGTATCTGGGCGCACCCAAATGAGACCATCGTCCAGATTGTTGCGCTTGATATTGGTCGCAGCCTGTGCAGTGGCCGGTTCCTGTCAGGCTCCCCGGTCGAAGATGTTCCTGGTCCTCAATTTTGATGTCGAGGACTATACCACGCCCGCGTCCGAAGGCATTGATGAGATCCCCAAGTGGCTGGCCGAGATCATGTCCGAGGAGGGGGTCACCGGGACCTTTTTTGTGATCGGCGAGAAAGCCAGGTCGCTTGAGAGCCGGGGCCGTCGCGATGTCCTTGCAGCCATGGCCAGGCACGACATCGGCAGCCATACCAACCGCGGGTCCATCCATCCGACCGTGACGGAGCAGCTGGAGAAGGCCGGTTGGGATGACGGCGTGGGCCTTATGACTGAGCAGGAGTCGGCCGGCATAAGGGACTTGGAGCGCATCTTCGGGGTTCCGGTGAAGACCTTGGCCCGCCATGGCGGGTCTTATGGGCCCCAGCTCGTCTGCGCCCTTGGGGTGATGAAAGCCGGATACAGCGGCTCGCCGGTCAGCCTTCCCGGGAGGAACGTCGTCTGGTTCTGCAACGCTTTGAATTTCTCCGGCCAGTATGACGGGTTTGACGACACCTATTATCGGGATGATTTGTTTGGGCCGCATTTTGCTAAACTCAAGGCCGAATTGCCCGGGTTAGCGAGGAGGACGGAGGTCCTTTCCTTTTTTGCCGGACACCCCACCAAGATCCGGACCGAACAGTTCTGGGATTTCAATTATTATGAGGGCCGGAATCCCCGCCCCGATGAATGGAAAACGCCGGAGCTTCGTCCCCTGGAAAGTATGAAAACGGCTCAGTACAATTTCCGCCGGATGGTGAAATATCTGAAAAGCCGGGATGATATTGAGATCACCACGTTTCGGCATCTGCTGGAGGTTTATGGGTCGCAGAAGGAATTCATAACTCAGGAGGACCTGAGGGAAATCGCCGAAAATGCGACCCGGAACAATGCCGTCAGCGGCAGTGAATATTTCTCGGCGGCCGAAGCCTTTGCCGCCCTCGTGGCGGCGATCGTTGAGTACCAAAAAAAGGGGTCGATGCCTCAAAACATGAAGTCAAGTCGTCCCCTGGGACCCACGGAGATGACGGATTCCCAGCCGGAGATCTCCCGGGTCCCGTTGCAGGAGGTATACGAGCTGGCCGGTCTGGCGAGCGACCATATCCGTCAAGTCGGCGCGCTGCCTTCATTTCTCCAAGTCCGGGGTTTGCGGATCGGGACCGGCCCGCTGTTCGCCCTTTTCAGCGCCGTCTACTTGGACCTGATCTCTCACCAGCCGGCTTCTGATTATGATGTTCTTCCCTTTGACCCTTATCCGCGAATGAATGAAAGCGAGATCGTCCGGGCTGTTCGAGAGCTCAAGTCCTGGCCGGTGCATCGCCCGGACCTGGACATGGAAAAAATCGTCGAATACACAAGGCTCCAGCTCTGGACCTTGAAACCGGCGCACCGAAAATAATGACGTGAGGACTGGAGGTGTCCATGTCCCGAAATGACGAACTCCTGGCCAGACGGCGGGAGGCTGTGCCCAGGGCCGTGTACAACTCGGCGCCTGTGTTCATCGCCGCCGCCGCCGGATCGCTGCTGACCGACGTCGACGGGCGTGAGCTCATCGACTTCGCCGGGGGACTCGGGGTGCTCAACGTCGGTCACTGCCACCCGAAGGTGGTCGAGGCGATCAGGGATCAGGCCGGGCGCTGTATCCACACCTGCTTCCACGTCGCCATGACCGAGCCGTACGTGGAGCTGGCCGAAAAGCTTTGCGCTCTGACACCCGGAGACTTCCGGAAGAAAGCCCTGTTCCTTTCGAGCGGCGCTGAGGCTGTGGAGAACGCGGTCAAGATCGCCCGGTACGCGACCGGACGACCGGCGATCGTCACTTTCGAAAACGCCTTCCATGGCCGCACCTTGCTGGCCATGAGCCTGACCAGCAAGGTCAAGCCCTACAAATATGGTTTCGGTCCGTTCGCGCCCGAGATCTACCGCATCCCGTTCGGCGAGGCCGACCGGTTCGAGGACCTGCTCCTCAATCACGTCGCGCCCGAGTCGGTCGCCGCGGTCATCGCCGAACCGGTTCAGGGCGAGGGCGGCTTCCATGTGGCTCCCCCCGATTTCTTTCCCCGGCTGGTCGAACTATGCCGCGGGTCCGGCATTTTGTTCATCGACGACGAGGTCCAGTGCGGTATGGGGCGGACCGGCAAGATGTTTGCCATAGAACATTGGAATGTGGTGCCGGACCTTGTGGTGTGCGCCAAGAGCCTGGCCGCCGGGCTGCCGCTGAGCGCGGTGGTGGGTCGGGGGGAGATCATGGACGCGCCTCACGTGGGCGGTCTCGGCGGCACCTTTGGGGGCAACCCGGTGGCGTGCCGGGCCGCGCTGGCGGTCCTCAAGGTGTTCGAAGAGGAGCGCTTGCTAGAGAAAGCCGGGTCGCTCGGAGAGAAGCTCGAGCGGCGGCTCACGGCCTGGAAACGGGACTTCACTGTTGTGGGAGAGCTGCGCGGTATCGGATCGATGCGAGCGTTCGAGCTCATAGAGCCTGCGGCGGACGGCCCGCGCCCTTCGAAGAGGTCGGCCGAACGGCTCCTCGAGTTTTGTCTTGAGCGAGGTCTCCTGGTTCTCTCGTGCGGCGCCCGCGGCAACACGATCCGGATGTTGATGCCGCTGGCGATACCGGAAGATCTCCTTGAGAGAGGCCTTTTAATCATCGAGGCCTGCCTCCGCGAGCTCGAGACATCCAAAGGGAATCGGGATGGTGAATGACCAACGGCCGCCGACCCCGGCCGGGCAGCTCGCCCAGATTCTCGGCAGGACCGACCAGCTGAGCGTGGACGGCGGCGGCCGCCTGCTCATCGAGGGATGCTCTGCCGGAGGGCTCCTCGAGGAGTACGGCTCGCCCTTGTACGTGATTTCCGAGGCCACTTTAAGGGCTAACGTCCGGCGGATCGCAACGGCGTTCTCCTCATGCTGGCCCGAGGAGGTCACCGTCCTCTACGCCATCAAAGCGAATAACAACCTGGCGATCCGGGCCATCATGCATCAGGAGGGGGCCGGAGGTGACTGCTTCGGCGAAGGCGAATTCTACGCCACCTTCGCCGGCGGCGCGGATCCCGCCAAGGTCGTGCTTAACGGAAGCAACAAGAGTCCGGCGCTTATCCAAAAGGCCGTCGCGAAGGGCGTCACCATCAACATCGACGCCGAAGAGGAGCTGGCCATTATCGAGGACTCAGCTTCCGAACTGGGGATGACCGCCCGCGTCAAGCTCCGCCTCAAGGTGCTGTCCGAAGCATACAACGATGTTGTCACCGACTATTTCGGAGGCGACCGGTTGGCGGACTACGTGCGCCGGGCGAAGTGGGGATTCTCGATTGAGGCGGCCGGGCCGCTCGTTGCGAGGATCCTGGCATCGCCCCGGCTGGACCTCGTCGGGTACCACTTCCACATCGGGCGGACCTCCGCCAGCACCCGATTCTCCCGGCTCTGGGCCGATGCCCTCTCCCAGGCAGTGATCGAACTCCATCGACAGACCAACTACTCGCCGAAGGTTCTCAATGTCGGAGGGGGTTGGCCGCGCGAGCGGGACCCGGAGTCTCGGTCCCTCGAGCTTAATAAGACGTCTGTCGAAGAGTATGCGTCCGTTGTGTGCTCCAGCCTCCAGCGCGGCTTCTCCGCAGCCGGCCTGGCGATCCCCCGGTTGTGGCTGGAGCCGGGACGGTTCATTATCGGCAACGCGGTGGTGCTCCTGGCCAGGGTCGGGGCCATCAAGCGGGACCTCGATCTCACCTGGGTCAACCTTGACGCCAGCACCAACAACCTGATGCGCATCGACACCAGCCGCAGCGCCCACCACATCTTTCCGGCCTCCGGCATGAACCGCAAGCTCGCCGAACGGGTGATCGTCGTTGGGGAAACCTGCATCGACTCTGTCTTCTCGCCGGACTGCTCAATGCCGCGTCTCAAGCGCGGCGAGCCGATAGCCATCCTAGATGCCGGGATGTACGCCGAGACCGCCTCTACCCAGCTCAATGGGATTCCTCGTCCCGCCACCGTCCTTGTCAACGGCTCGTCGATCGACTTGGTCAAGGAGCGGGAGACGGTCGGGGATATCTTCGCTAAACACCGGATTCCCGACCGGCTCCGCCCGAGAGAACGAGGAGGTGATCATCCATGACGAACCCGACCAAAAAGAAATCACCGAAGCCAAAATGGAGGAAATCACCTCCCGAGCTGATCGAGCTCTTGCTAAAGCTCAACAAATACAAAACCTGTATGCCGAATAATCTTCGTAGGATTGCGTTCCCACGCCAATTGAAATGAAATCAGCAACCGCACAGTCTATAGAAGCAAAGCAGGAAATGGAAACCTTGAAAAGCCAATCAGAAAAGAGGCCAGTCTCGGTTATCCGCCCGGGAGCCGGCGAGGCGTCGGGCTTTGAGTCCAAGACTGGCCATTGAAGTACAGTATACCTTCGATCAGTTTCTTTTTATATTGTTCATCCAAAGTGCCGACAATTTGGGCGCTCTGTTTTGTTTCATTATGCAAACGTTCAAACTGATGACTGAACGCTATAGACTGAGCAATAAACCTATGATTTAGATAGAAATAAATATCCGAAACATAGGTCCTAAGAAGGAGCACCGTGGCATTGACCTGCCTGATGCTGGCGATGGACTCATATTCCGCGCCATATTTAGCCAGGTCGGCATTCGTCCTCGGAAAAAGCAGGTAATAAAGTTCGGAACCCGGCCCTAGGTCGGGACTTATAAACTCGTCTTTAATCTGAGGAGACCCACCGCTGATATTCCCTGGATCAAAAGCGAGCAAGCAGCCTTTCCGGTACTCGTTGTTAAGGCCGACAAGAATGAGTTCCTTTTTCCCATCCTCATTCAAGTCCAGCACCAAATAATCATTTAGTTGGCCGGAATTCCAGTATTCCCCGAGCTTTTTTCCTTCACAATCCAGGAGGACAAGCTGGGTGGGCCAGTCGGGGCGATGGTAGCTCAACACGAAGATTTCGTCCCGCCCATCGTTATCGAAATCGCTGATGTCGAAGCCGGCAATCTCGTAATCGCTGTAATATACGGTCGAGCCAAATATCATCTCCTTCCCCCCCCGGAATCTCCAAAGTTCCTTGCCCATATGGTCATAGCAGATGAGGATCGGATTTGTCTGGTCAACAGTTTGAATGCTGAACAGGATTTCGGGCCTTCTATCTTTATTAATATCCCGGATGAAACTGACCGGAAGACCATTAAGAGGGTTTTTGTCGGGGGCCGATTTCTTATTAAATCGGGACTGGTAAAAATCATTTGTCTGCAGGTTTTCAAGATATGTATTTTTTCGCCACAATTCGTGTGCTTTTTTGTCAAAGACAACCAGTTCTGAGCCTTGGATCTCCGTTCTAAAAGGGCATAAAGAGTTTGCCCGCTTAAGAAAGAAAGGGAATAGAATGGCCGCCACGCTTGCGAGCACCAACAGCCCCCACGCCGACCTCAGTGACAAGAAGACTTGCTTTATGGTTTTTCCCGGACGTCCGGGCAATACGTCGTTCCGTTTTTTGACCCAAGCATCCAGTTCGTTTTTATAGGCGAAAACCCGAGACCTGGGCGAGCCTTCGATACGATGGACGGGCAAGCCTAGGAGCTTCTCCCAACGGCGAGACGTCCTGATGTTGCAGCCCAGATAGGTCGCTATTTCTTTCCAAGACGATAGCAAACTGGGTGACTCCTGGCCGGACGGCATGAACACTTCCTTTCAGATTATGAGGCTATCATACTTGATTGGAGCTCCGTGTCAATTCGTATTTGGGGGTCCTGATAGGACAGAACGGGCTATTAAAGGGCAGCAAAGGACGCCGCCTATTGTCCTATTGACTGTTATCAAGCATGCCTTAAATTGACAGGTGAAACCCATGAATTTTCAGGAGGAGGACGCCATGACATAGACACCTCTAAAATTGGACCCTGGCTCATTCTTGAAAGCAATTTCTCAAATTCAAAGGAGGTAGCAAATGAAGAAGGCTATCGCGGCATTAGGCATTTTCGGCTTCGTCTTAGTTGCGGGATACATTCTCCTAACACAGAGCCCTCTCCCGCTTTTTGGCACAACCAATTCCCTGCAATGGATTCAGAGATATCCTGTCCATTCGCCTTGCGCCAGACAAGGTGCGGCGCTCGTCTATGACAACCACAACGCCGTGATTATTTTATTCGGAGGGCATGATTATGGGACGGGCGTCTGGTTCGATGATACGTGGGTGTGGAATGGGGAAGACTGGACGAAACTTAATCCAGCTGTCCATCCCCCTGGGACTGGAGGAGGTTATAACGTCCATTCCATGGTATATGATATCGCCCGGCAGGAAACCCTTCTATTTACGGGTGTCGAAACATGGACTTTGCATTATGATGGACAGAGTTCGGTTTGGGAAAGGAAATATCCGGCTACGAGCCCTTGGTCACGCTGGGGACACAGTATGGCCTATGATTCCCTCAACAATACGACAATCCTGTTTGGAGGCTATGGAGGAGGTCGTTTTGACGACCAAACTTGGGCTTGGGACGGAACAAATTGGAGCCATGTCGCTGTAGAAGGACCGATCCCTGAGCCTCGTAATATGCAAAAACTATGCTATATGGGAGACGGAAAAACGCTTCTCTATGGAGGTCACAATTATTACTCCTATCTAAACAACACCTGGGTCTATGACAGCACCCTGCAAAAATGGACTTGCGTATGTTCCTCTCCCGCGTTTTCATGCGCCTCATGCATGATTCCCGAGGACCGCAGCTACCATTTTATGGCTTTCAATCCGGATGTCCGGCTGGCCTTCGTATTTGGGGGGTATAACTATTACTATTCCCCTCAACATTACGATGACACTTGGACCTGGGATGGGTCGAATTGGACAAAGCTCCCGATATCGTTTGATCCGTATGCGCGCCCGTCGAGGCGTTCCAATCATGCTAACGCTATGGTCTATGATGAGGCACGGCATGAAATGGTTCTCTTCGGCGGCCAGTTGGAGGGGCCGGAGACATGGAGCAGCGACGAAACCTGGGTCCTAAAAGGGATATATGTTTTCGAGGGCTTTTTCAGCCCGATTGAAAACCTGCCTATCGTGAATAAAGCTAAAGCCGGCCAGACAGTCCCTATTAAATGGAGAGTCACTGATGCGGATGGCACGCCGATTTCTGATCCTGCGAGTTTCATTAGCCTCAGATCCTACACCATAGATTGCTCGACATTTGAGGGCGATCCCGTAAGTGCCGTGGAGGAATACGCAGCGGGCTCGTCGGGATTGCAATACCTAGGTGATGGCTATTGGCAATTCAACTGGAAGACCCCGAAGACATATGCAGGACAATGCCGGACTCTGACCCTCACTCTCGGTGACCATAGCCAACACTTGGCGAGCATGAGCTTTAATTAGGCGTCCTATGGGATGAGAAGTACCTTGGAGCAGAGGGTTGATCATTTATGCTTTGACACGCAGGTCCTTTGAGCCCGGCTGATTGGGCGCTAGCGGGCTTGCGGTAACCGAGTTGCGCCCGTAACTGAATTCGTAGGCTCAACCGCAGCGAGGGGCGGAAACGGATGTCGTCTTTCCGCCCCTTTTATCATGTCGAACCGAGGTACGCGGCGAGTGGACAAAGAAAAAAACCCGCTGCAAGCCCTGCAGAGCCAATAACCCAAGGAAGTCTGGGATTGTTCCTGATCGCTTGCCTGCCCAGGCAATATTCCCTGATCTATTCAGCAAAAATGCGGAATAGACTGTCTACTAAGTTCAACGATCAGGAAGAGTAGGTTATGATGCAAAAACGCATGTTTTAATATCTAACCGCGAACCAACGCGATGGAAATTACAGGGAAAAAAAAGGTTGGAGCGGGTCATAAGCCGAATTCTGTCTCCCGCTTGCGCGGGCGGCGGTTATTTGTCTCCCCTCCGGATTGCTCCGGAGGTCCAGCGACCTACCCACCCCTCGGGACGGGCCATCCCCGTTTGGGGCTCGTTTGGTCTTGCTCCGGATGGGGTTTACCGTGCCCCTGATGTCGCCATCAGGGCGGTGAGCTCTTACCTCGCCTTTTCACCCTTGCCAGGAGAGAGTCGCCCCTCCCCTTCGGCGGTGTGTTTTCTGTGGCACTTTCCTCCGGTCGCCCGGAGTCGTCGTTAGCGACCATCCTGCCCTGCGGAGTTCGGACTTTCCTCCCCTTTCTTCTCGGTAAGAGAAGCAGGAGCAACCGCCTCGCCCACTCCAACCTTTATTTTTATACCATACTGCGTCAGTTTTTTATAGAGGTTACTGCGCGGTGTGTCGATCTCTCGGGCCGTCTGGGAGATATTCCAGTTGTTTTTCTCGAGCTTGGTCAGGATGAAATCTTTCTCCGCCAGCTCCCGATAGTCCTTGAGCGTTTGGGCCCCTCCGGCATCCGCGAGCTTGACTTTCGTGCCTCCTCCCACTTGTTCTGGCAGGTCCCTCTTGTCTATCACTTCCGCGTCCGCCATGATCAGAAGCCGCTCGACGACATTCCGGAGCTCCCGGACGTTGCCCTTCCAGGGAAATGCCATCATGAGGGTCAGGGCTTCGGCGGAGAATTTCTTGGGCTTGAAGTTGTTTTCTTCGGCAAAATTGCGGCTGAAATAGTCGATGAGGATCGCAATATCCTCTCTCTTTTCCCGCAGCGCCGGCGAATAGACCGGAACGACGTTGAGCCGGAAATAGAGGTCGTCCCTGAATTTTCCCTCGCTGATCTCCTTCTTCAAGTCTTTATTGGTGGCCGCGATCACCCGGACGTCCACCTTGCCGACCCGGCTGGAGCCGACCCGCTGGATCTCCCCTTCCTCGAGAACCCGCAGGACCTTCGATTGAGTCCTAAGGCTCATGTCTCCGACTTCATCCAGGAAGATCGTCCCGCCGTCGGCCTGCTCGAACTTGCCCACCTTGCGCTCGGTCGCCCCCGTGAAGGCCCCTTTTTCGTGGCCGAAGAGCTCGCTTTCGATCAGCTCTTCCGGGATGGCCGCGCAGTTCACCTGGATGAAAGGTTCCTTGGCCCGTAGGCTGTGGCTGTGGATGGCCCGGGCGATGAGCTCCTTGCCGGTTCCGCTCTCCCCGTGGATCAGCACCGTGGCGTTGGTCGGCGCGGTCTTGAGGATATCCTTCCAGAGCTGCTTCATCAAAGGATGGTTGCCGACAATCTCATACCGTTTTTCGGCCTTCTTGCGCAGGTCGAGGCACTCCCGGCGAAGCGTGTTCTGGTTGAGGGCGTTACGAATGCTCAGGAGGACCCGGTCGCGGTGAAGGGGCTTTTCCAGGAACTCGAAGGCGCCCAGCTTGGTGGCTTCCACCGCCGTTTGAATCGTCCCTTGGCCCGAGATCATGATCACCTCGGGAGCGTAGGGCCGTTTCTTAATTTCCGCCAGGATGGCCAGACCGTCCCGGCCCGGAAGCTTGATGTCGAGGAGGACGAGGTCGAGGTCGATAGTCTCCTCTATCAGAGAAAGAGCCTCCTCGCCCTCGCCGGCTTCGAGGAACTGATACCCCTCGTATTCCAGGATCATCTTGAGGGATTTCCGAATGTTCTCCTCGTCGTCAACGACCAGGATCTTGGCTTTGCGCAGGTTTTTCATGACCGCCTCTTGGAAACCATTCTAGCACAGCCGACGGCCATCCGCTACTTTAGAGAACGGCACATGTAAAAGGGCTTTACATAGCCCGGACCTCTTAATGGCATTTGAATTCATCGGTTTTTTCCCTGGAGGAGGGGGCTTTTGCTGAGGATGATTTTTGGCATAAAATCTGCTATTAATAAGGGAAAGCCGATTAAATTGAACAATTCAGAACAAAAACGCGTCCGAAAGCCAATCCCCAGAGCGGCCCTCCTTATGCCGCTCATTATTTCCGGGATCGGTTTTTGGCTCATCGGGCGGCTCGGGTCCGAAGAAGCGACCAGGTACTTCGTGCTGGACAACGGACTCAAGGTCTTCCTGCTGGAGAAGCGCAACGTTCCCCTCATCAACGTGGCGGCGGCTGTAAACCTGGGCAGCAAGGACGAAACCGCGGAGACGAGCGGTCTCGTCCATGTCCTCGAACACTATATCCTCTTCCGGGGAACGGAGACCCGTTCAGGAAGCGAAATCAGCCGGGACATCCGTCGGCACGGCGCCTATTTCAATGCCCACACGGGTCAAGATGTGGCCTTCTTCGAAATCTCCGTCCCGGCCTCCAGCGCCGATTTTGCCTTGAGCAACCAGAAGGACATACTCTTTCGTCTCAAGATCACTCAGGAGGAGCTGGACCTAGAAAAGGAGATCATCCTGGAGGAGTTCCTCCAGCTCGAAGACGATCCCTTCAAATACGCCACGAGTCTTGTCTATCAAAACCTTTTCCGGGGGCATCCCTACGGCAATCCTCTCATAGGCGATCCAGAGGTCATTAGGAACCTTACGGTGGACAGGATCGCATCGCTCTACACCCGGTATTTCGTCCCGCCTAACTGCGCGATCGCCGTGGTCGGTGATTTCAGCCTTAAGGATATGGAGGAGAAAGTACGCCGGGTCTTCAGTGACCTTAAGGGAGAAGTTCCCCCGCCGCCGGACTTCGCTCCAGCCAGGCCGCCCGAAGCAGCCGTGGACCTGGAGATCGAGATGGACGTTCAGAAGGCGTATCTTGTCATCGCCGCTGCGGCGCCAGATTTCAACAGCCCTGAGCAATATGCAATGGACGTCCTGACCGAAGTCCTCGGCCGCGGCGTCAATCCACTCCTGTACTCGGCTCTCAACCAGGGACAGAGGAAACTCGTCGAGACGATCATGATGGCCTATCAACCACACAGGTACGGAGGCGCCGTTTTGGCCTTTTTTACACTGGAGCCGAAGAACCTCGGTCCGGCCAAGCGAGAGGCGGTCAAATACCTGAGAATGGCGAGAGAAGAGAATTTTGCGCCTGAGGATATCCCGGGTGAGCAACAGATGTTTGCCTTCGATCACCTGGGCAGCGCCAAGAATCAGATCAAGTACAATGCTTATCAGGCCCAGGAAAAAGGACTCTCCATGGCCGCTTCCCTCGCCCAGTTCATGATCCTCCGGGAAGACCAAGCGGAAAGCCGTTACCTGGAGTCTATAGACCGGGTGAAGTCCGGAGATCTCAGGAGTGTAGCGGGCAAACATCTTGGCCGGGCCAACTACGTGACCGTCTCGATCATCCCCAAAAAGACAAGATGAAGATATGACCGGAAAAAAAAGGCAGACGGCAACTCTTCTCGCCGGCCTCCTTCTGGCGGGCTTTCTTGGCGGTCTGGGGTTTGGGGCTCAAAAAAAGACATTGGAAAATGGGCTGACGGTCATCCTGGAAAGAGATGCATCATCGGCCAACACGATCCTCGAGATTCTGATCAGGGGAGGAATGAAGGCGGAGCCCCCGGGCAAAAGAGGGCTGGCCTTTCTGACCACGAGGCTGTCGGTCGAGATCCCGGATTCAGGCAAAGCCCAGGATCTCATCCGTCTGGCTACGCAGTTTTCATTCATCAGCCAGGGGGACAGTTCGTTCATCCAAATCGGGTGTCTTTCGACCAACCTCGAGCCGTCGCTCAAGGTCATCTCGGCGATCTTCCTGGAACCGCTTTTTTCCGGAATCCGGATCGACGCCATCAAGAAATATATGGGACACCAGGCCCGGATCGAAGAAGACGACTCGATCCAGCTCGGGCATCTGACCGGCCTTCGGTCCTTCTTCGACGGCTCCGGATATGAGGGCTCGATCTACGGAGACAAAGCCTCGCTCGAAGCCATTAAAAACAGGGATGTCTCTGACTTCTACAAGAGCCTGTTCGTCGGGTCGAATATCATCATGAGCTTTGCCTCCGACCTTCCGGAAGAAACACTTCTAAGCCTGGTGAGCCGATACTTCGCCCGCCTTCCCCCGGGAATTCCCATCGGCACAAACCCAGCGTCCGCCTCAGAGCCAAAGGAAAAATCGGTCCGCCTCGAACGGGACACCAAACAGACTTTTGTCAGCGCCGTTTATCGCCTGCCCGCCATCTCCCGTCGGAATTTCGCCCTCGCTTCCGTCTTTGAGAACGTACTCGGGAAGGGACAGGGATCACGGCTGTGGCCTCTGCGCGCCGAAAAAAAGCTGGCCTACAATGTGAACTGCCGCGTCACCCAGATGCGGGAACACGGGCTGATCGAAGCTTACCTTGAGACGGATGCGGCCAAGGAAAATATGGCTAGAGATTCCCTTGGCGCTGTAATGGGCGAGCTCTTCGAGAGGGGAGTGACGGAGGAGGAGTTTCTCTTCGCCAAGACTGCGGCGAAGGCGAACTTTCATCGGGACACAGAAACCAAATCGAAGCGGGTGTCAACGTTGGCTTTTTTCGAAGCCTCGGGCCTGGGTTTTGATTTTTCTGACGCCCTGTTTTCAGAAATCGATGCCCTGGGCTTGGAGGAGGTCAACGCCTATGTGAAGGAAATTCTGGCGCCCGAAAAAGCGCTTGAAGTGGTCATCGGCCCCAAGCCTGGGGTGTGACGAGTAGGGTTGGGACCGCGGTTATTCTTCGCTCTTTTTGGCCAGTTCCTTGAGTTGAAGGCCGGCGTACTCCACCGTCAATAAAATCTCGTCGTCGGCGCCGCTTAGATTGGCCGTGATCTCGGTTTTAGGCGTCAGCCAGCGCGAGCTCAGCTCGAGGTGACCCAAGCTGACCGCTTCTCCCCAGGAGCTGAAATCGTCCTTATAGAATGTATCCCGCCATTTCATGCCTTCCTCGAGGGGTCGGCCGAACTTCTGGACGAGGGTGCCCTTTATTTTTTGGTAATCCTGCAAATAGACGTTTTTGTCGAGGTAATCGCCCATAAAGCAAAACCGGGTCCGGCTCAGCTTGTTGGCGGCGAAGAAGTAGTCGATGGCGCAGTCCAGGTTGATGATCCTCTGTTCGTATCTCATCACTTCAAGGTCTCGCACCTTCCGCTGGTCGGAGGGCTTTCCTTCGATCTCCACGACCTCCTTCTTGCTCAGCCCCCAATGCATCTCTTCGAAATTCCGGGGAGCATAGCTGACCCGGAGATCCTCGCTTTCCTGGGCGATCGTGATCGTCTTGAGGGGGTCAAAGAGGAGCTCAACCGCCGATTCCAGGACATAGCCAGACTTGGTCGACCCGGTCTTCCCCGACTTGAAGCAGACATAGTACCAGGATTTCTTGGACTTCCCCGAATAGAGCAGGGAAAGGACATACCCCCTCACTAGGGTGTCGATAACAGGTGCTGAGCTGTCGGGTTCGAGATAGACTTGGGTGTAGTCGACAGCGACGCGGAGTTTCTTTTCAAACGCCCCGAGCGGCCCCGGCCGGAAGATCAGAAGGACGAGGGAGAGGACAAATCCCCGACGGATGACCCCTTTTGCCCGGTTTCGCATGGTTCGTTCCTTTTTCCTCAGCCAATGGCTCCGCGCGGACAGATGACGGTATTCTGTCAGCGGAGCTGATAACAGGATGCGCTTGGCTGGAGAAAGAGGCAATCCTCGCCGGGGGTGATTCGGGATGGGATTCCGCCTCACCCCTGGGGGGTAATCATTTCAGGTATCTCAAGATCCCGAAATCTCAGCGAGCTTGTTCAGGTCTTCCCAGTCCTTGTCCACTTCCTTCTGGATCACCTCCAGCATCCAGGAGTTCTCCTCCTTGAAGAGGTGGCGAAAACGGCCCTGCGACTTGAGCCATTCGAGGACGGGCTTTTTTTCTTTGGGCTTGTAGTTGACCTTGTATTTTCCGTTCTCGACCTCATAGAGCGGCCAGACGCAGGTATCGGCGGAGAGCTGGGCCATCTTGATGCCCTGGGATTCTTCGTATTTCCACTCGGTCGGACAGAGGCACAGCACGTTCAGGAAGGCCGGGCCTTCGACCTCGAAAGCCTTCTTGGCCTTGTTATAGAGGTCCTGCCAACGGTGGGGACTGGCCTGGGCCACATAGGGGATATTATGGGCGGCGAGGATCTTGGTCAGGTCCTTCTTTTTCTGGATCTTGCCCGGGCTCTTGGTGCCGGCCGGCGAAGTGGTCGCGGAAGCGCCAAACGGTGTTGCCGAGGAGCGCTGTCCACCAGTGTTGGCATAGGCGTTGTTGTCGTAACAGACATAGACGATATCGTGGCCCCGCTCCATGGCGCCGGACAGGGCCTGGATGCCGATGTCGTAGGTGCCCCCGTCTCCGCCCGTGGCCAGGAACTTGATCTTCTTATCGGCCGGGATCTTGCCTTTGTTCTTCAAGGCCTTGAACATGGCCTCGACGCCGGCAGCCGTGGCCGCGGCGTTCTCGAAGGCGCTGTGGACCCACATGCAGTTCCAGGCCGTCCGGGGGAAGATGGTGGTGCAGACTTCCAGGCAGCCGGTGGCGTTGGCCACGACGATCGGGTCTTCGGTTGCCCTGAGGATGATCTTGAATATGAGGGGGATTCCGCAGCCCAGGCACATGCCGTGCCCGGCCACAAGCTTGTCTTCCATCTGAGCCAAGTCTTTGAGTTTGACTGCCATATTTTTCTCTCCTTCGCGGGGACTCTGCCTACTCTCTCAGGTTGAGGTACCCGAGCATCTCGTCCACCTTGCCGGAGTCGGCGATTCGCTCGAGCTTTCCGGCGACTTCCTTGAAGTGCTCGACCCTGATATCACGGCCGCCCAGCCCGTAGACGTAGTTGGCCATCTTGGGGCGCTTTTCGTAATCGTAGAGCGCCGAACGGATCTCGGTGAAGAGCGGCGCGCCGAAGGCGCCCGGAGAGGACGACCGGTCCAGGACAGCCACGGCCCTCATCTTCTTCAAGGCCTCGGCGATCTGGACGTGGGGGAAGGGCCGGAAAACGCGGGGTTTGAGGAGGCCGATCTTTTTGCCTTCGGCCCGGAGCTCGTCCACGGCGTCTTTGCCCGTGCCCGCCGCCGAGCTCATGACCACGATGGCGAGCTCGGCATCGTCCATTCTGTACTCCTCGAAGAAGCCGTAAGTCCGGCCGAAGATCCGGCCGAATTCCTTCCCCACTTCTTCGATCACCCGGGGCGAGCTCTCGATGCCCTCGATCTGGTTTCTCTTGTGCTCGAAATAATAGTCGGTGAAATCGATCGGGCCGACGGAGAACTTCCGGCTGGTATCGAGCAAGGGATAAGGAGGCTTGAACTCACCGATGAACTTCTTGACCGCGGCGTCGTCCTCCAGCTGGACGACCTCGGAAGAGTGGCTTATGATGAACCCGTCGAGCCCGACGAGGACCGGGGTCAGCACATCGGGATGTTCGCCGATCCGGAAGGCCTGGATGAAATTGTCGTAGGCCTCCTGGCAGTTCTCGCTGTAGATCTGGATCCAGCCGGTATCCCGGGCGCCCATGGAATCGCTGTGGTCGCCGTGGATGTTGATCGGGGCGCTCAGGGCCCGGTTGGCGATGGCGGCGACGATCGGGAGCCTCAGCCCGGCGGCGATGTAAAGCATCTCCCACATGAGGGCGAGGCCCTGGGAACAGGTCGCCGTCATGACGCGCCCTCCGGCCGAGGCCGCTCCGATGCAAACGCTCATGGCGCTGTGCTCGCTCTCGGGACAGACGAACTCACCCGTGATCAACCCGTCCGCGCGAAAAGAAGCGATGGTCTCGACGATAGCCGTGGATGGTGTGATGGGGTAGGCGGCGATGACATCGGGGTCGATCTGCCGGACCGCCTCGGCGATGGTCTGGTTGCCGTTGAGGATCTTAGTGGCCTTCATTTTTTTCTCCCTTCGGCAAGCTTGGCTTCTTCTTTCACCATGACGATGGCTTTCTCTTTGGTCGGGCACTCCTCGGCGCAGAGGCCGCAACCCGTGCAGTAGTCATAGTTGAAGCCCGTGACCTTGGCGCCCTCGACCCGGATGGCGAAATGCGGACAGTACAACCAGCAGAAGAAGCATTGGATGCAGTCCTTCTCGATGAACTCGGGCTTTCGGCCGGAGCGCCACGTTCCGGTCAAGTTCGAGACCGAGTTCCCGGGATGGATATTGACGGTCCCTATCGGGAGTTCTTTCCAGGTTTCTTTTTTCATCCTTCCTTGACCTCCTTGAAGGCTCTGTCGAT
>CAYGXD010000015.1:0-43857 GCA_964353705.1 uncultured Eubacteriales bacterium
GTGTCCCGTCTATGCATAGGACTTTGGCAAGAAATTTACGAGACGGGACACTAGAAAGGGATAATCCTTCGGTCCGATACCTGGCGCTGACCGAGATCATGGACCTTCCGCCCTCCCACCCCGAGGCCGCCGAAGCCAAAGCGGCCATCATGGAGAGCGGGACGGTCCCCGAGATCCTGGCCAAGCAGAACGACCAGGGGAGATGGCTGCTGGAAAACACGTTCCACGGCCGCTTCGCGGTGAACATCGAGCAAAAGGGCAAGCCCAGCAAATGCGTGACCCTGCACGCCATCCGAGCCCTGCGCGCCTATTTTATTCGTGGAAAAACGCCCCGCCATGACACGACATGACCTTTGCGTCGCCTGGAACTGGGTTTATGACTCTGATTTTATTTCCCTTCTGGGTGCCGCTTGTCGGGAACGCGGCTTGAGCCTCTGGACTGTTACTCCCGATAATCTGGCCGGGGCGCTGGAGCAGCTGTCCGCGGCCGAGTCGGCCTTCCTGGCTTTCCTCGACAGGGCTTCAGAGGCCGATCCGCGCTTCATCCCCTTGGTCGAGTGGGCCGTGGGGCATCGTATCCTGGAGATCAATCCCCATGACCGGGCCGTTCACGCCGTCAACAAAGCCTCGATGCACCTGGAGTTCATCACCGCCGGGATCCACACCCCTCAGACTGTCATCCTCCCTCCCTATAGCCTGCAGCCGGACGTTTCCCCTCTCGACCTTACTCCTCTGGGCGAGAAATTCATCGTCAAACCGGCCCATGGCGGAGGCGGCGAAGGGGTCGTCCTCGAGGTCTCGACGTTGGGCCAAGTACTCAAAGCGAGACAGGCCCATCCTCAGGATTATTACCTCCTTCAGGCTCATATCTCTCCCGTCCATCTGGCGGGGCGGCCGGCCTGGTTCAGGGTCCTTTTCTGTAGAGGCAAGATCTATCCTTTCTGGTGGGATACGACAACCCATGTCTATCGGGAGGTCGCCGATGAAGAGATCGGGCAATTCGGTTTGGGACCCATCGCGTCCACGACTCAGACTATCTCCGCGGTCTGCGGGCTGCACCTCTTCTCCACGGAACTAGCCTTGACGGCCTCGGGTCTTTTCGTCGTCGTGGACTATGTCAACAACCCGATCGACCTGCGGCTCCAGTCGGCGGCCCCGGACGGTGTGCCCGACGGGACGGTCAGTGACATTGCGGCCCGGCTGGCCGACCTCGTATCACGGCAGCGGAGCTCTCTGGAGCTCTGATCTGTCCTCGACGGTTCGGGGTCTAGGGAAGGCTCCGGCCGAAAACCCTCAGGCAAGCGATGACGTCTTCGTCTAGGAGCGCCGTCCCGTCCTGGGGCGAGTCGATTATCCGGTAGTCGAAGAAGGGACAGTTGCCCTCATACCAGCGGTGGGTCAGGGGGTTGCCTGCGGCCGCCCGCTTTTCCTCTTCTTTTTGATTGAGGAGCCCGCCCAGCCCCCGGAGATTGACACCTATTGCGGGATCGACGCCGAGGATGTACCTCTGGCCGCCAAAGCTTGTGACCAAAAGGGAGAATCCTTTCCCCAACGAAGATTGGGCCAGGTCGCGGCGGGACCATTCCTTGAGCAGGAAGCTTCTGGGATTACGTACGGCCAGGCCGTCAACGGGCCGTCGCCCCGTCCTGCCGGAGAGGGGCAGGTCCAGGAGGATTTTGTCCGCCCGGGCGAGGTCGTCGAGGTACTGCAAATAGTCGTTCTCGACCTTACGAATGGCCCGCTCGTAGCGGTCGATCCCGCTGAACAGGCGGCGGTTCTCCTCAATCTCGTAGCCTTCATTGGCTTTCGCGTAGAGAAAGCGCATGAATTTCAAGCCCTCGGCCAGGCGCCTTTGGTTGATCTCGGCTTCCTCCTGCCTGGCCCCGGAGAAAAGGGCGCGCAGGATGGCATAAGGCGTCGCTGACAGTTCTATCTCCTTGGGAAGGGAGGCCGAATCGACCAGCCGGGTGTACCGGGCGATCCTCTCCAGCGATGGGTCGATCTTTCCAATCTCCAGGAGTTTGAGGGTCAGGAAGATCGAGGCGAGAGAATCGAAATCGGGCAGCCGATGGGTGACTATGCAAAGGGGAGGACGCGACTTCTCCGAACCGGACGCCAGATACTGGCTGAGATGGTCTAATACGAGCTCCGGGTGCTTGGTGATGAGAGAGGCGGTGCATTCGGGCTCGGCCTCCGGATGATGGTGGTCGATGACACCGGGGACCGTCCTCATCCCGACGTCCAGGACGATGGTTCCCGGCCGGGGATCGAACGGTTTTCCGTAGGGGACGAACTCATAGATGACTTCCATGACTTTCAACCCGTCGGGCGGTGCTCCCTTTGGCTTTCTCGTTCCTCCAGGAAACGGACGATCTTGGCGCTCCCCGAGGGGAAAGGGCAGCTCTTCATGGCCCTTAGGGAAACCCAGCGGTGGCGCCGCCGGCTGAGTTCCGGCCGGCCGGAGATCTCACATTCGAAGGCATAAAGGGTCACTTGGAAACGTGTATAAGCATGGCGGACTTTAAGGAGCAACCTCTCCTTCTCTACTTCTGCGGAGAGCTCTTCCCGCAGTTCCCTATGCAAGGCGGCCCGCAAGGTTTCCCCCTTTTCTTTCTTGCCGCCCGGAAACTCCCAGAGGCCAGCCAGCAGGCCATTGGGAGGCCGCCGCTGGATCAGATAGCGCTTCCCCTCCTGGATGATGCCTACCACGGTTATGATTTTCTTGAAATTCCTCTTGGCAGGGGTGGGGATGACCTCTTGTTCGCCCCGCTTAAAGCCCAGGCAGAACCGCTGGATCGGACAGAGAAGGCAGCTCGGGTTTCTGGGCCGGCAGACGAGCGCTCCGAACTCCATCAAGGCTTGGTTGAAATCGCCGCCGCCGCGCGCAGGGAAGATGGAGGTGAGTCGATCGCAGAGCATTCGGTCGGTCCGCGGGCTGAACTTGCCGTGAACCCCGGACAGCCGCATCATCAGACGCCGGACGTTGGCGTCCAGGACGGGGAAGGGCAGGCCGTAGGCGATGCTGAGGACGGCGGCTGCGATATAGGGTCCGAAGCCGGGGAGAGCGATCACTCTTTCGTATTCATCCGGAATCCGGCCGCCATTCTCCCGGCCCATGATCCGGGCCGCTTCATGCAGGTTCCTGGCCCGCTGGTAGTAGCCGAGTCCCTCCCACGCCTTCAGGACCCTTTCCCGTGAGGACCGGGCCAGGGCCTGCATATCGGGATAAAGCCTGAGCCATTTTTTGTAATAGGGAAGAACCGCCGATACCGGAGTCTGCTGGAGCATCACTTCGGAAACCCAGATCCGGTAGGGATCTTTTGTATTTCGCCAAGGGAGCCTTCGATGGTGGACCCTGTACCAGCAGACGAGCTCCTCTCGTAAGGCTCTATCCTCTTCTTTTCCGTACATGAGTCCCTTCACTTGAGGCCGGCGGAGGATTCCCGCCGAGTGCTCCGGAGCCGCCGGGTGCGCCTCTGATTGTATCCCGGTCTGTGCCGGGCCTACTTTGCCGTTTCCTTCTTTTCTTCCGGGGGCGCCGGCCTCCAGTCCTTGGCATCCTTGGGGAATTCACTCAGAAAAGCGGAGTCCACCCGGAACAGGTAATCGAGATCCGCGTTTTTTAGGATGACCTGCTTCTTCTCCGGATCTTCGGTCCCCACCAGGACACGGACTTCCCTGGCTTTTTCTCCGTCCTTGGTCCAAACGGTCACTTCGGCCTGGGGCGGATCCAGGCCGTAGGTTTTGAGTTCGGCAGGCGAGTCGATGAATTCCACGGCCTCGAGACTCTCGATCTTCCGGATGAAGGTCTCGACCCGGGAGGGATCCGCTTCCTCCCGAGGGGCGCCTTCAAATGCCCATTTATTGTCTTTATCTTTGGCGACGGTCAGAGCGAGATCGCCTTTGTTGACGCGGACCTGGTTTGCTTCCCAGCTGTTGAAAACGGCGACCTGCTTTTCCCTGAGGTCTTCGGCCTTTTTTTCAATATCGGTCAGCACCTGCCCTTCGGCGGTGACGATCTTGTTCGAAACCGACGTCGTCGCATAGACGGTTTCGTCCTGCTTGTGAAGGGAGAACATGATCTCCTGGTTTTTGGCGGGCAGGCCGAGCGTGATGGAATATTCCGGTTCCTTGAGCCCGTACTTTGCGACCTCGGCATCCGGCTTCTCCTCGGCGACGAAGTCCTTGGCCTTCAGGTTGGAGAGCGCCCTGAGTACCTCCTCGACCGGGCCCTTCCTGGCCAACGCCTTCACGGGACTCTCAAGGAACCACTCGTCCGCCTTTTTTCGGGCCTGCCAGGAGATGTCTTTGGCCTTGAGCGAAATGGATCCGACATCGTCCAGCTGGAACGTGAAGATGTCCTTTTGCCGGAAATCGACCGTCTTCTTATCCAGGTTGGTCTTGAGGTAGCTGGCCAGTAGGACGATCCTCTTGTCTCCTTCCCGCTGGGCAAAGAGCGTGTTATCCAGGGGGTTCTCCATGCCGATCAGGAGTTTCACGGGCTGCTCTATGTCTTTATACCAGAGAATGAGCTCCTTTTTGGGGATCTCGTACTTGACGGGGTCGCCTCCCTCGGCTTCGACGATGCGTTCGAACTTGAGGCTGGAGAAATCTTCGGCCAGGCGGCTGACCTCACTCGAATCCGCCTTGGCTTCGAGAGGCTCAGTGATCCACCATTCCCCTTTGTCGTCTTTTTTAAAGGCGATTTTGCCGCTGTCGTTTTTCAGGCTGATTCTCTCGACAGCCGCCGAAGCCAGGTCGACGATCTTTTTCCCTTTTTCCTCCTTCTCTATACGGGCCTTGCCCCTGGACTCAAAGAGGAGGACGGCGGTTAGGAGGACGGCGAAAACGGCCACGAGTACGAGGGTTGTCTTGGGTTTCATAGCGACTTTCTCCTCACCCAGACGGAGATCCCGAAGATGAGGATGATGAGAGGGAGGATGATGACGGAGACGAAGAAGATCAGCCGTCCCTGCGAGGGGGTGAATTGGACAGTCCGGGGCGAGGATGTCTTTAGCTGGATGGAAATCAGGTCGGACTCCTCGGTCAGCCAGTTAACGGCGTTGAGGAAGAGGTTGCCGTTTCCGGAAAGGCCATAATACCTGTTGCTGGCAAAATCGGAATCGCCGAAGACAGCCAAACGCCCCTCTTTCTTGGGCTCTGGCGAAGGCGGCTCCGCCGGCTGCTTCGCTTCGTCCTCCTTTTTCTCAGCCCCTTCTTGGCCGGCCGTCTGCGGCTCCTCCGGTTTCCTTTCTTCGGCCTTGGCCTCGACGGTCGCGACAACGGCCAGAGGGACGGGCCCCTGTTTATCCTTTTCCTTGTCGAACGTCACCTGCTTCTGGTCCAGCTGTCTCTCCGACCAGGAGTTGGGGCTGGTCTTTCCCAAGATGGAGACAGTCACGCCTTCCGGCTTTGGTTCGAGCGGCTCGATAGACCGGACATAGGGGAAGAAGGTGGCGTACCGGAAATTGCGCGTAATTTCGTGGGTTTCATACTCCGTGATGACAGGCATAAAATAGTCCCCGCCATAAAGGCGGGAGACTGTGTCTACGACCACATCATTCTCGAGCTTTACGCCGAACTGAAGGAGGTAGGGGGTGAGTCCGGGAGCGGCCTCCGGGTCGGCCATGAAGAAGACACGGCCTCCTCTTTGGATGTATGCCTGGATGGTCTCGAGCTCGTTCGGCAGAAGATCCTTTTGGGGGCCGGGGATGACGAGGAGGGCGCAGTCCGCGGGGAAAGTCTCGGAGAGAGCCAGGGTCAGTTTTTTGGCTTCATAGCCGATCTTCAGGAGCTCGTCCTTGGCGAAAGAAAAGCCGGAGTCTTCGGTCTGCTCGAGGCTGTGCTCGCCGTGGCCTTCGAGGAAATAGATGACCTTCTTGCCCTCGCGGGTCGCCTTGATCAGGGCGTTGGTAAGGTCTTCTTCGGTCGCGGTGGTGATGCGGTTCTCCTGTCCGCCCGCCTCCAGGATGGTCGTCCCGTCCTGGGTGATGCCGTAGGCCTTGACGAGCCCCGGGCTTTTATCCGGGTCGATGAACTCATACTTGATCTTCTTGGAATAGTAGCTGAAGTTCTTCAGGAGGTCCTCCAGCTTGGAGCGGCTGTAGTTGCCCTCCCGGAAAAACCCCTTGACCTGGACTTCCTTTTTCAGGTTCTTGAGGACCTGGATGGACTGGTCGGAAAGGCTGTGGAGCTTGGCTTCGGTGAAGTCAAGCCGGTAGTTGTGCCGGGCGAGAAAGTAATTCAGGAGGACGAGTATGGCCAGGACCAGGATGATGATGAGCAGGAGGTTGCTCGAATAGAGAAAGGACTTGCGGCTGACGCTCCGCCTGAGCGCGGGGAGGTTGAGGGCAATAAAGATGGCGATAGCGGCCAATCCGATCAAGCCCATGACCAGAAAGTAGGCCTTCCGGTGCGGCCAGATCAGCCGGCCTATCAGGGCCAGGACGACCAGCGCCAGGCCGATATTGCTGAGGTTTTTCTTTATCGTTTCCATGGCTTATCTCCAACGTCTGGACTGGATCACGGAATGGGTCAGGAACAGCCCGAAAAAGGCGAAGCTGACGTAATAGACGACGTCCTTGGTGTCCAGGATTCCCCGGGTCATGTCGTCGAAGTGCTGGAAGATAGAGAGATAGTTGAGGACATCCTTCCACATTCCGGAGGCCGAGTAAGCGGCCCAGTTCAGGATCCAGAACAGGAGCAGGGCGCCGAAGGTCAGGATGGCCGAGACGATCTGGTTCTCCGTGAGCGACGAGAAGAAAACGCCCGCCGAGATAAACGCCGCGCCCATGAGCAACAGTCCCAGATAGCCGTTCAAAATCTGGGGCATCTCCGGGTTTCCATAGGCGAAAGTGAAGACCGAAAGGAGGCCGGTCAACGCGAGCATCGCGGCCAGCACCACGAGTGCCGCCATGTACTTGCCCAGGATGATCTGGCCGACATTGACCGGGGAAGTGAAAAGCAATTCATCCGTGCCGGTCTTTTTTTCCTCGCTGAAGAGCCTCATGGTCAACAGGGGGAGCATGAGCAGCAGGATGATGCTTATGTTATGGAAAAGCGGCGTGTAAACCATCTGATTGATATTCATCTGCTGGGCGTAAGCGGGATTCTGGGCCATCTGGATGGCCTGGGAATTGAACCATGAAAGAGCGCTGGAGAAGAAGAAACCCACCAGGACCAGGAAGACGGCGATGACGACATAGGCGATAGGGGAGGTGAAATAGGTCTTGATCTCTTTCTTGGCGATATTCCAGATGTTTCTCATTGCTCGCCTCCGCCCGAAACGACGCGCAGATAGAGGTCCTCGATGTTCATGGCCGCGGTCCTCATTTCAAGAAGCCCCCATTCCTTTTCCACTGACATCCTGGACACGTTTTCCCGGAGGTCCTTTCCCGGATTCCATTCGACGGCCAGCTCGCCGTCATGGCGGGTGACTTTCTCGATACCCGGGATGGTCCTCAGGGCCGTCAAGGCGTCCTCGTGTCCCCTCCGGAGCCTGAGAATCACTCTTTCCTTCTCGTGGAATGAGGCCGTCAGTTCCTCCAGAGAACCCGAGGCCATCAGGCGGCCTTCATTGATGATGACCACACCGTCGCAGGTCTGGGTCACCTCGGCAAGGATATGGGTGGAGAGGATGATGGTGTGATCTCCCTTGAGGGACTTGATTAGCTCGCGGATCTGGATGATCTGAGCGGGGTCGAGGCCGATGGTTGGCTCATCCAGAATCAAGACGTCGGGATTGTGAATTAGGGCCTGAGCGATTCCCACTCTCTGCTTAAACCCCCGGGATATGAATTTGATAAGCTTCCCCTTGACCTCGGAGAGGCCGCTGACCTGGATCGCCCGGTCCAAGGCCGGCTTGCGCTTTGCGGAAGGGACCTGCTTGAGGGCGGCCACAAAGCTCAAATACTCGGAGACAGTCATTTCGGGGTAGAGGGGAACGACTTCGGGCAGGTAACCCGTAACCCTTTTGACTGCGTTCGGCTGTTCGAAGACGTCAAATCCGGCGACCGTGGCTTTTCCTTCGGTGGCCGGGATGTAGCCGGTCAGGACTCTCATGGTCGTGGTTTTGCCGGCGGCGTTGGGGCCGAGAAGGCCCCATATCCTGCCCTTGGCGACCTTGAAACTGAGATCGCGTACGGCGACGAGGTCGCCGTATTTCTTGGTCAGATGTTCGACTTCAATCATATAGCAAGCTCCTTTCTTTTATAACGCTCCGCGGATCCTGTTTGATTCTCCCCGCTGACTACATCTTTTCGGGCACGGGAATGCCCATCAGAGAGAGCGCCGTCCTGAGGATTTCGCGGACATAGAAAACAGTCATGATCCGGATGTTCCTGAGTTCCGGGTCGGGCTCACCCAGGATGGAGTAAAGATGGTAATAGGCGTTGGTCTTCTGACAGAGGTTGAAGGCGAACTTGGCGAGGTGCGAGAACTCCAACGCATAGACCGAGTGCAAGACATGTTCCTCGAACTGGGCCGCATAGAGGACAAGATCCCAGAAATCGCGGCCTTCCTTGTCAGTCAGGCGATCCAGGGGAATGGGCGCGTCCAGGAGGAGCCCTTCGAGCTCGGACCGCCCGATCCCCGTCCGCTCCGAAAGTTTCCTGAAAATGCTGTTCAACCGGACGAACGTGTATTGGAGGTAGGGGCCGGTTTCTCCCTCAAAGCTGAGAGCTTCTTCAAAATCGAAGACGATCAGGGAATTCCGGGCGAACTTGAGCATGAAATAGCGGAGCGCGCCGCAGGCGATCGCCCGGGAGATCGAGACCCGGGCCTCCGTGGGGAGTTCGGGGTTACGTTTTTCGACCTCGGCAAGGGCTTTGGCCTCAAGCCGGTCCAGCAGGTCGTCGGCCTTGACGCCCAGGCCTTTCCTTCCCGAGACTTCCAGGAAACTGCGGTCCTTGTCGGGTTCAGGGACTTTATAGTCGAGTTCCTTCAGGCTCCTGGGCGAGAGGGCGACCATTTCGTAGGCGAAATGGACCGAATTGGAGGCCTGCTCTTGGAAACCGAGCACCTTCAGCCCCTGCGCCACGATCTTTTGGAGGTAGGCTTGCCGGGAGTCAATGACATTGTAAACCCGGCTGGCGCCCCCAAAGACGGGAGCCGCCGGATAGGGCGTCGTCGTCGTGATCCAGAGAGTTTTATCTCCCTCCCGGATGAACGGCTCATAGAAGAAATCCCGCCCGAGAAGGCCAAACTTCCAGAGCTGGTAGGCGATGTCCTTCCCGACATAGGTGACCGTCCCATCCGACCGAACGATGATCTTTTCCTTCTCCTCGTCCTCTTCGAGCCTCATCACCCAGCAACCAGCGGTCTCGCCCTTCTGGGAGAGAGAGAGGGCGCCCTTTCCTTTGAGAAGAGCGAAGGCTTTTTCCCAAAACTTGAGGCCGAGGATGCTGCTTTCGCAGGGCAGGAGCTCGTAGTCGACGTCGATTCTCCGCATGGTTTCAAGATGGGCCCGGAGTATACGCCTGGAAATGGAACGGGCCATCGCGGCCTCCGGGTCAAGGCCGTGCTCTATGTGCTTGAGGATCTCCGCCTTGCGCGCCTGAGATTCCGGGTGAGCCTCGAGATAAGCCGCGGTCCGGGCGTAGAGGTCCCAGCAGTAGAAGTCGAACTTGCCGCCCCTGCCGTCTAGGTCGGCCGGCGATATTCTCTCCAGGTCCATGAAGCCGAAGACGACGTCCACCACCTGGACTCCCGTGTCATCGATGTAGTTCTGGACCTCGACCTTTTCCCCCTTGTATTTCAGACAGCGGGCCAACGTATCGCCCAGACAGGCGTTGCGAAGGTGGCCGATGTGGGCGGCCTTGTTCGGGTTGATGTTGGTATGCTCGATGATGATTTTTTCGTGCTCGGGGGAGAGCGAGGCCCGGCCGAGCGAGGCCAGCTCGCTTCGGAAGAAGGCCTGCCGGTCTAGGTAAAGGTTGATATAGCCCGGCCCGGCGACCTCGGACTTGCTCACTCCCCCCAGGCCGGAAAAGAGTGGAAGGAGGTCTTGGGCGACCTGCCGGGGATTGGCCTTAAGCTTCTTGGCCAATTTAAATGGAAAGGTCAGGCTCAGGTCACCAAGACTCTGCTGGGGGGTATTGGTGATCTCGATATCAGACTCATCCAGGTTGTGTTTTTCTAGAACCCGGCCCAGGATTTCCTTCCTCAGAGCGTCTTTCTGTTTGATCATCGGAATTCTCAATTATAGCATTAATTCTTCGTACGACAAGTGACTTGGCTTGCGGGGCCGGCCTGATTATGATAGAAAAATAGTCTTGCTCAACGAGGAGAAGCTTCATGAAAAGAACACGGTTTTATGGATCCCACAGGGCGCTTGGCGGCCGGATGATCGAATTTTTTGGCTGGGAAATGCCGGTCGAATTCAAAGGGATCATTGAGGAGCATCTGGCCGTACGCCAAGCGGCCGGGCTCTTCGACGTCAGCCATATGGGTGAGATTGTGATCCGAGGCAAAGGCGCCCTGACTTTTGTCCAGCATTTGACCCCCAACGATGCCGGACGACTGTCCGTCCAGCAAGTCCAGTACACCGCCCTGACCACTCCGCAGGGGACGTTCGTCGATGATATGCTGGTCTACTGCATTTCGGCCGAGGAATACCTTTTGGTCGTCAACGCCGCCAACACGGACAAGGATTACGCCTGGGTGACCGCCCACCAAGGGGGCTTCGATGTTTCGGTCGAGAACGCCAGCGACCGCTATTCCCAGCTCGCACTCCAGGGTCCGAAGGCCCAGGCGATACTCCAACCTCTGACCGATATCAACCTGGAGGGGCTTAAGTCGTTCTGGTCGGCCCGCGGCAAGGTGGCCGGAATTGATGCTCTAGTCTCACGGACCGGCTACACCGGAGAGGACGGGTTTGAAATATACACGACTTCGGAGGACCCGGCAGGCATCCTGGACGAGATCATGAAACTCGGGCGTCCGCTCGGGCTTCTTCCGATCGGCCTGGGGGCCCGCGATACGCTCCGGCTCGAGGCCAAGCTGATGCTCTATGGGAACGACATAGACGACACGACGACCGTGCTGGAGGCCGACCTCAAGTGGATCATCAAGTTCAAGAAGGGTGATTTCCTGGGACGGGAGGCTTTGGAGAAGCAGCTGGCCGAGGGGCTCAAGCGGAAGATCGTCGGTTTCGAGCTCACCGAAAAAGGCATCCCGCGGCCTCATTACCAGGTTTATTCGGGAGGACGAAACGTCGGCCAGGTGACCTCGGGTACTTTCTCGCCGTATCTCAAGAAAAGCATCGGCCTCGTCTATCTCCCGGTTGAAAGCTCCGGGGTTGGCAGCGAGATCGAAGTCGGGATCCGGGAGAAAATGATCAAAGGCAAAATAGTCGCCACCCCGTTCTACAAGAGGGGAGAAAGCGCCTAGCGGCGCGTCTCAAAAATAACCCGACTTGGGGATGATCTACAAAGACACGCCGCCGCGGGGTTTGGCTACCACAAAGCCCCGGTTTAATGTAGAATAGAAACCCGTCCTTGAGATCAGTTGAGCCAAGGACGGCCGTTTTCGGCTCCTGCGGCCGTATCTCATACAGGAGGCAGACGATGTATCCAAAAGACTATCGCTACACCAAGGATCATGAATGGGTCAAGGGCGAAGGCGATACCGCTACGATCGGGATCACCGAATTTGCCCAGAAACAGCTGGGAGATGTCGTCTATGTCGAGCTTCCCGCGGTCGGGAAAACACTCGATGTCCACCAGACCATCGGCGTCGTCGAGTCGGTCAAGGCCGTCTCCGACGTCTACTCGCCTCTGGCCGGAGAAGTCCTCGCCGTCAACGAGGACCTCACCAATTCTCCCGAAATGCTCAACCAGGACCCCCACGGCAAAGGCTGGATCATCCGCCTCCGGCTCAAGAACAAGGGGGATTGGGAGACGCTGATGACGGCCCTCGATTACGAAAAGTACCTGGAAGGTCTGGCCTCATGAGCTATATCTCGCTCAGCGACCAAGACAGGAAGGAAATGCTGGCCAGGATCGGCGTTTCTTCAATGGACGACCTTTTTTGCTGTATTCCAGACGAAATCCGGCTGAAAAGGGAGCTCTGCCTGCCGCCGCCCCTGACCGAGCCTGAACTGGTCGATCGCTTTGAGTCCATCGCCCGCAAAAACAACGAAGGCGCCCATCTCTCGTTTCTCGGCGCCGGCGCTTACCGTCATCATATCCCCTTTATCGTCGATTATCTGAGCTCCAGGGGCGAGTTCGTCAGCCCTTATACTCCTTATCAACCGGAAGTCAGCCAGGGTACTCTCCAGATCATTTTCGAATACCAGAGTCTGATTTGCCAGCTGACAGAGATGGAGATTGCCAACGCCTCCTTGTACGACGGGGCTTCGGCGGCGGCAGAAGCGGTTCTCATGGCCGAGAGGCTTAAGGGCCGGCCGAAGATCCTGGTTGCCGGATCGATCCATCCCCAATACCGGGAAGTTATCCGCACCTACGTCAAGAACCTGTCCATCCGGGTCGAGGAGGCGGAATACGACGAAAAGGGACAGATCGACATCGAGAAGTTGAAGCGGAAGATCGACGGGGAAACGAGCGCCGTCATTTGCCAATCGCCCAACTTCTTCGGCGTCGTCGAGAAGATCGACCTTCTCTCCGGGATCGCCCACGAGCACCAGGCGCTTTTTGTCGTCGTCGTATCCGAAGCCGCGTCCCTGGGTCTGCTCCGGCCGCCGGGCGCCGCCGGAGCCGATATCGTCGCGGGAGAAGGGCAGTCCTTCGGGCTTCCCCTGAGCTTCGGCGGTCCCTATCTTGGATTCATGGCCTGCCGCAAGGAATACCTTCGTCAGTTCCCCGGTCGCATTGCGGGAGAGACGAACGACGCCGAAGGGAAGAGGGGTTTTGTCCTCACGCTGTCGACACGGGAGCAGCATATCCGGCGGGAGAAAGCGACCTCCAACATCTGCACGAATCAGGCCTTGTGCGCGCTTCGGGCGACGATTTTCCTGGAGACTCTCGGACAGGAAGGGATTCGCCAGCTGGCTTACCAGAATATCCAAAAAGCGAACTATGCCTTCGACAGTCTCAGCGCTTTAAAGGGAGTGAAGAGGAAGTTCGGGGGGCCGGTTTTCAACGAATTTGTCCTGGAGTTCCAAGGCGGCTACAAAAGGGTGCAAGAACATCTCCTCGGCAAAGAAGTCCTGGGCGGCCTCTCTCTCGAGCCGCACTATCCCGGGCTCAAAGACTGCGCCCTGTTTTGCGTGACCGAAGTCCATACCAGGGCCGATATCGACCGGCTGACCCGCCTGGTCGCGGAGGTGATGTGATGAGCCGCGAACCGTTAATCTTCGAGATCAGCGCCGCCACCAAAAAGGGTTTCGCCCTTCCCAAGCTGGATGTCCCGGAAGAGAAAGGTCTCCTGGAAGGACTTCCGGTCCGGCCCGGGATCCCCGGCTTCCCCCAGGTCTCCGAGATCGAAGTCGTGCGCCATTTCACCAGGCTGTCCCGGGCGAATTTCTGTATCGACACGTCTTTCTATCCGCTCGGCTCCTGCACCATGAAATATAATCCCAAGATCAATGAGAAGATCGCCGCCCTGCCGGATTTTCAGGGTTCTCATCCTTACGCCCCCCAGGAACTCGTCCAGGGAAACCTCGAGATACTGAAGACGCTGGAAGAGTGCCTGGCCGAGATCACCGGCATGGATGCCATCACCCTGCAGCCGAGCGCCGGAGCGCAGGGGGAACTCCTGGGGATGATGCTCATCCGGGCTTGCCTCGAGGACCGCGGCGATGCCCGGAGGATCGTGCTGATACCTGATTCCGCCCACGGGACCAACCCTTCGAGCGCTCACCTCTGCGGCTACCGGGTCCAGGAGGTCAAGTCAGACGACCGCGGGACGATCGACTTGGAGGCGCTGGGCCGGGAGATGACCTCCGACGTAGCAGCGCTCATGGTCACGAACCCGAACACGCTGGGTGTTTTTGAATGGGACATCCGGAAGATCTGTGAGATCGTCCATAGCAAAGGGGGCCTGGTCTACATGGACGGGGCTAACATGAACGCCCTGGTGGGGAAGTCCCGGCCGGGGGACATGGGTGTCGACGTGATCCACCTAAACCTGCATAAGACCTTCTCGACTCCCCACGGAGGAGGGGGCCCGGGCTGCGGGCCGGTCGGAGTCAAGAAGCCGCTGGAGCCGTTTCTCCCGGTTCCGATCGTGGAAAAAGGGGAGGCCGGGTTGAGCCTGAATTTCCGGCGCCCCAAGACGATCGGCCGGGTGCGCAGCTTTTATGGGAATTTCCTGGTGATGGTCAGGGCGCTGGCCTACATCCACACTCTGGGTGCCTCCGGGTTGAAAGAGGTCGCCGAGGTGGCCGTCCTCAACTCCAATTACATCCGGAAGAGTCTGGAGGGGGTCTATCATTTAAAATACGCTTCCCCCACGCTTCACGAGTGCGTTTTCTCGGACAAGCTTCAAAAGGAGCACGGCGTCCTGAACATCGACATCGCCAAGCGTTTGATCGATTACGGCCTCCATCCGCCGACGATGTCTTTTCCTCTGATCGTGCCGGGCGCCCTGATGATAGAACCCACCGAGACAGAAAGCCGGCGCGACCTCGACCAGTTCATCGAGGCGATGAGGGCGATCGCGCGGGAGGCCGCCGAGACGCCCGACATCCTTAAGTCGGCCCCTCATGCGGCACCGGTCGGGCGGCTGGACGAGACCAGGGCGGCGCGAAATCCGGTTCTCCGTTGGGAGAAGCCGAAAGAATAATCCTATGTCCCTTCAAAACCTGATCATGGGCTTGCAGAAATTCTGGTCTGACCAGGGCTGTTACCTGGCCCAGCCATATGACCTGGAGGTGGGCGCGGGGACCATGACGCCGGACACATTTTTCCGGGTCCTCGACCGCAGGCCCTGGAAGGTCGGGTACGTCCAGCCGTCCCGTCGGCCGAACGACGGCCGGTTCGGAGAGAACCCCCATCGTGTCCAGAAACATCATCAGTATCAGGTCATCATCAAGCCTTCGCCGACGGACATCCAGAAGACCTACATCGACAGCCTGATCTGCCTGGGGATCGACCTCTCCGTGCATGACCTGCGTTTTGATGAGGACGACTGGGAGTCTCCGACGATCGGAGCCTGGGGTGTCGGCTGGCAGGTCGTCCTGGACGGACTTGAGATCACTCAGTTCACTTACTTTCAGCAGGCCGGAGGAGTTGAGCTGTTCCCCGTTCCCGTCGAGATCACCTATGGGCTGGAGCGGCTGGAGATGTTTCTCGAAGGAAAGGACAACATCTTTGACCTCGACTGGTCCGGGGACGTCACCTACCGGGACCTGAGAATGCGGGAGGAGAGGGAATTCTCCGAATACAATTTCAACCGGGCGGATATCGAGGGGCTCCGAAAATCTTTTGCCCTGGCTGAAGCCGAAGCGCGGAGGCTCGTTGAAAGGGGACTCCTACTCCCGGCCTATGACATGTGTCTCAAGTGCTCTCATCTGTTCAACCTCCTGGACGCTCGGGGCGCGGTCAGCGTCACGGAAAGGGTCAAGACGATCGGCCAGATCCGGAGCCTGGTCGTTCGGGTCGCCCAGGCGTACTGCGCCGAGCCGGAGAGAAAGTGATGGAATTCCTTCTCGAGATCAATACCGAAGAGATGCCGGCTTCCCATATCAAAGCGGGCTTGTCCCAGCTCCGAGAGAAAATAGAAAGGGAGCTGTCGGTTAGCCACATCCCCTGTCAGTCTCTGGAAATCCAGGGAACCTGTCGGCGGCTGGTCGTGGTGGGCGAATTCGCCCCCGCCGAGGAGGACCGGGAGGAAGTCGTCATCGGGCCTCCCAAATCGGCGGCTTACGCCGCCGACGGTTCGCCGACCCGGGCGGCGGCGGGATTCGCCCGGTCCCAGAATGCCGAGGTCGGCCAGCTGGAGATCATCGTGACGGCGCGCGGTGAATATGTCGGGTTGAAGAAGATGACCAAAGGCCGGGCGACGGGCGAAGTGCTGGCCGCGGCCCTGCCTGCCATCATCACCTCGCTTTCTTTCCCAAAGATGATGAAATGGGGAGAGGTTAACCTTCGCTTTTCCCGGCCGATAAAAAGGATCCTCTGCCTCTGGAGAGGGAAGCTCCTCCGCTTCTCCATCGAGGGCTTTGATTCCAAGGCTCAAACCTCGGGCCATAAACTCCATGCTCCCCAGGAGTTCATCGTACATTCGGTCCGCGAGTACAGATCCGGGTTGAGGAAAAACAGGGTCATTCTCTCGCCCGAGGAAAGGAAATCCCTGATCCTCAAGCAGGTCGAGAAACTCTTGCGGCCGCTTAAGGGCCAGATTTATCCGGACGATGATCTTCTCGAAAAGCTGACCTATGACGTGGAATCTCCCTATGTCTTTTTGGGAGAATTTCCCCAGGCCTATCTCCGGCTCCCTCTGGAGGTACTGAGCGTCGCGATGAAGGAAGGCCAGAAGCTCTTTTCAGTCATCCGGGAAGGCCGGCAGATTCCTTTCTTCCTGGGAGTGGCCGATGTCCCTGGAGACCGGAAATCGCTGATCCGCAGGGGTAACGAGCGTGTCCTTAAGGCCCGGCTGGAGGACGCCCGGTTTTTCTGGGAGCAGGACCTCAAGATCCATCTGGCCGAGAGGGCGGCGGGACTGAAACAGGTCATGTTTCAGGAAAAGCTGGGACATTACGGGGATAAAACCGAACGTCTGAAGAAGCTCGTGGCTTACCTCTGCGACCGGCTCGAGGAGAGGGGGCACGAGAAAGAAGCCGTTCAAGCGGCCACGCTTTGCAAAGTGGACCTCCTCACGGATATGGTCAGGGAGTTTCCCTCTCTTCAGGGAAAAATGGGAGGACTGTATGCCCGGGAAGAGGGCTATCCGCCGGCGGTTTGGCAGGCTCTCTATGAGCATTACCAGCCGGCCGGCCTGGAAGATCCTCTGCCGTCCTCGAACTCAGGGGCAATGCTCTCAATCGCCGACAGGATCGACTCCCTCGTCGGGATCGTCGGGATCGGAATCCAAGTCACCGGCTCGAGCGATCCGTTCGGTCTGCGCCGGCAGGCCCACGGGATCTGCCGGATAGTCCTAGAGAGGAAGCTCCGACTCTCGCTGGACGACCTGGTGGAGAAGGCGGTCTCTAATTACGGAGGCATTCTGGAAAAATCGAAACAGGAGATCATGGAAATATGCCGGGCCTTCTTTGGGCAGCGGCTCCGGTTCATCTATGAGGGTCAGGGATATCGCTATGACCTGGTCGGAGCCGCGCTCGGGGCCGGGTTGGACTCTCCCTATTTCTCCTCTCTCCGGCTCAAAGCCCTGGATTCTCTCCAGAAGAGTCCCGATTTCGAACCGTTCATCTTGATGGCCAAGCGCGTCAACAACATCCTCCGCGGCCTGCCTCCCTATGCTCTGAATCCCGACCTGCTTGAGGAGAAACAGGAGAAAGAACTCTGGTCATCGTTCTCCATCATTAGGGACAACGGACTTCCGCTCGTCGCGGCGGGAGATTTTGCCAAGGCCCAGAGCCTGATCTTCGAACTGCGGGTCCCTCTGGGCGCCTTCTTCGATAATGTCCTGGTGATGGCCGAGGACGAGCGCATCAGGCAGAACAGGCTGGCTCTTCTCCAGTCGATCAGCCGGTTCCTCCAGGGGATAGCGGATTTCGCCCAGGTTGTCGTCGAAGGGGAGAAAAAAGAGAAACCCTCTTAGATCTGGAATTCGTCCTTGTCCGAACCGGAGGGCTCATCACCGGCCTTGGTCTTCTCAGCAAATTTCTGCTCCAAGGCCATGATCTTGACCATGGTCTGGGGAAGGTTCTGGTCTTTGTCCATACCATAAGGATTGAATTGGACTCCGACCTGGAACTGATAGCTCTTCCCTTCACTCGGTGCAAACCACTTGACGACACCCTTCATGTTGAAGGGAATACGTTCTCCGGGCACGGAGATCCGGAGGGTGACCTCGGTGTCGGGTTTGATCACCTTCTGAGTCAGAAACCGGATGCCGCCCCGGCTGATGTCCATGATCGGGCAGAATTCCTCCACGAAACCCGGCTTGGGAAGAAGGGATTTTCTCTGATAATTAACGGTGGCGCCGGGTATCTTGAAGCGGATACAAGTCCGTCTTTCGATCTCATTTTCGGCCATAGCTGCCCTCTTTCCTAGAGATTCTCTTATTTTATATACCAAATCAGGTTGCAATGTCAAAACATCTCTCCGGCTGCCGTCGGTCGGGTGTTGACAAATAATCCGGATGTTTTTTACAATCGAGAACCCGAATAGGGAGACGATCGAACGAATCCGGATGCCCCATCACCGCCCGCGGGTTTTTAGAAAGGAGGAACATGCTCAACCGTAATCGTCGACGCAATCCGGTTATGCTCGGGCTTCTGCTTCTTGCCGTTCTTTCTTTTTCCGAAGGAATGCTTGGACAGAAGGCGGCCAAGCCATCGCGAATTCACTCTACCGACCCGGCCGCGCGGCTGCAAGGTTTTGAGACGCTTAGGGGTATGATCAACGGCTCACCGTATAAGGAGCTGAACTGGAGTCATATCGGACCGGTCAACGTCAGCGGACGGTCGACGGATATTGCCGTCGTGGCGCCCAAAGGCAAGAGCTATACGATCTACGCCGCCACGGCCTCGGGAGGGGTTTGGAAGACGGTCAACGAAGGGACGACCTGGGAGCCGGTTTTTGAGCGGGCGGCCTCGACGTCCATTGGAGATATCGCCATTTCACCGACCGACCCCGAGGTCATCTGGGTCGGCACCGGCGAGGCCAATATCTTCCGCAGCTCCCAGGCCGGATGCGGTATCTACAGATCGACAGACGGGGGAAAGACCTGGGCCCACATGGGGCTAGCGGATAGTTACACCATCGCCCGGATAGTCGTCCATCCTCAGAATCCGGATGTCGTTTATGTGGCCGCGTCCGGACACGAGTGGACGGACAACGCGGAACGGGGTGTCTTTAAGACCGGAGATGGCGGCAAGAGCTGGGAAAAGATCCTGTATGTCAATGAGCGGACGGGCGCGATTGATCTGGTTATGGATTCCGCGGACAGCAATACCCTCTATGCGTGTACGTGGCAGCGAGTCCGTCTCAAATGGAACGACCCGCGCAACTTCCCGGGCTACTCGGACAGCGGCATCCACAAGACAACCGACGGCGGGAAGACCTGGAAGCCAATCAACACCGGGCTGCCGGATGGACAATCCAGGGGACGCATCGGGATCGATGTTTGCCTGAAGAAGCCGAACGTGCTCTATGCGCTTGTGGATAACTATGAAAAATCCGACACGGGGACCCCAGCTGGGGGAGCGGATTCATATGGCCGTCCTTCAAGCGGAAGAATCAAGGGGGCGACGCTATACCGCTCGGATGACCGGGGAGAAACCTGGAAACTGGCCGCCCCGACGACCCCGGAAACAAAGCGCCTGATGGAGCGGCATTCGGGGACCTACGGATGGGTCTTCGGGCAGGTCCGAGTGGATCCCAATGACGACACCACCGTCTACATCATGGGCGTCCCCCTGAGTGTTTCAAAGGACGGCGGCAAGACTTTCAGGGAACTCCGAGGGATGCACGGGGACCACCACGGCCTCTGGATCGATCCGGATAACTCCGGCTATATCGTCAACGCCAACGACGGCGGAATCGTCATCTCGTACGACGGCGGAGAGACCTGGCGGGGTTTTGCCGAGAATCTCCCGGTCTGCCAGTTCTTCAACACCGCCTACGATATGTCGACCCCATTCAGGGTCTATGGTTCGATGCAGGACCATGGGAGTTTTCGAGGGCAGGTCCTCAGGAAGACCGAGAGATTCAGCGGGAAAATCCTTGAGGGCTTTGAGGCCGTGCGGTTTGAAGAAGCCCCCGGTGGCGAGGGCTGCAGCCATGCTATCGACCCGGCCAATCCCGACATCGTGTACTCCGCCGGATTCTACGGCCACATCGAACGATCGGATCTGAGTTTGCCCGAGACAGAGCGGACCAAAGGGCTTCTTCATCAAGCCTATCCGGACGAGCCGCCCCTGCGCGGCCAATGGGTAGCTCCATTCATCATCTCGACGCACAACAACGAGACCATTTATCATGGGATGCAGTACCTCTTCCGCTCCTTTAACCGGGGTGATATCTGGGAAAGGGTCAGCCCCGACCTGACCTACAACACGGCGGCGGAGATGGGCGATATCCCCTATCACACGCTCTTCGCCATTTCGGAATCTCCGCTTCGAGCCGGTCTCATCTATATCGGAACGGACGACGGTAAAGTCCAGGTCACCCGGGACGGAGGTAAAACATGGTCGGAGATCATGTCCGGCCTTCCCTACCAGAAATGGGTTTCCCGGATTGTGGCCTCCGCCTTCGACCTGGGGACGGTCTACCTGACCCAGAACGGCAAGAGGGACGACGATTTCACGGCCCATGTCTGGAAATCGACCGATTACGGGAAGACCTGGGTCAATATCGCCGCAAATATTCCCTTCGGACCGGTGAATGTCATCAGAGAGGATCCCGTGGACAAGAATATTCTCTATCTAGGGACTGACGGAGGGGTTTTCGTAACCAAGGACGGAGGCAAGGCCTGGAGCGTTTTGGGAGGGAACCTCCCCATGGTTTACGCCCATGACTTGATCGTCCACCCGCGCGACAACGTCATCGTCGTCGCCACCCACGGCCGGGGGATGTGGGCCATCGACGCCGAACCCATCAATGAAAAGTCCAAGCGCCGGCCTGGGTGGTGGGAGGATTAGCGCAGCGTGCCTTCGTAGTGGGCGGTCACCTGGCGCTTCCGCACGTCCTCGGAGGTGTAAGAGGGGAGAAGCACGGGAGCCATGCGGTCGGTCTTTATCCGGGCCTTCTTCAGCTCGTTCTCATAGGCCGTAATGTGCTCGAGAGACAGCCTGCCCAGGCTCACGTGTTTGGTGTACTGGGCCGCATAATTGCCGGCCCGGCGGCCGAAGACGTTGTAGTCGAGAACGGAGTTGCCCATCAGCCGGTTCCGGCCATGGACACCGCCTGAGGCTTCGCCGGCGACATAAAGGCCCGGGATATTTGTCTCGCACTTAGCGTTGATCTCGACTCCTCCGTTCTGATAATGAAGCGAAGGGTAGACGAGCATCGGCTCCTTGGTGATGTCGATCTGGTAACGGATAAACTGCCGGACCATGGCCGGAAAATTCTTAGAAAGATACCCGGAGCCCTGGATGATCTCGATGAGCGGGGAGTCCAGCCAGACGGCCCAGCGGCCGCTCGGAGTCTGGATTCCGTTGTGCCTCTCCAGGCACTCCCGGATGAAAGCGGCGCTTTCGACGTCGCGGGGCTCCCGGGGGAAGACGAACAGATCGCCGTGTTTATTGAGCGGCTGTCCGCCGGCGCCCCGGATCTTCTCGGTGATCAGAAAGCCGGCGATCTGCTCGGGAAAGCTGGCGCCCGTCGGATGATACTGCACCGAGTCCATGTACAGGAGCTTGGCCCCGGCCCGGTAGGCCATGATCAGCCCGTCGCCGGTCGCGCCGTAGTGGTTGGTCGTATCAAAACCCCGGATGTGAAGACGCCCATAGCCGCCCGTGGTGATGATCGTCGCTTTGGCCTTGACGATGAAGTACTCCTCGGTCTCCATGTTGTAGAGGACCCCGCCGGCGCAGCGGCCCTTGGCGTCGAGGATGAGCTCCACCGTGGGCATGAATTCGAGGGTAGTGATCTGGTCGGGGTGGTTGCGGACTTCGTCCATGAGCGTCCGCATGATGATGGCGCCGGTGTAATCCCGGCAGGAATGCATGCGTTTGCGGGAGGTACCCCCTCCGTGGAGGACATACATGGAATGATCAGGATTCTTGTCCCAGACCACCCCGAGGTCCTCCAGCCACTTAACGACTTCTGGACCGTCCTCAGTCATGGCGCGGACGAGGTCCGGCTTGTTGTCGAAGTGCCCGCCTCCCATGGCGTCGAGATAATGGCGGGTGGGGGAGTCCTTGGCGGGAACGGCCGCCTGCATGCCGCCCTGGGACATCATCGAGTTGGCATCGCCCATCCGGAGCTTGGTTGAGATGATGCTCTTGGCGCCGTTCTGCATGGCGATAATGGCCGCGGCGCAGCCGGCCCCGCCGCCGCCGATGATCAGGATATCCGTTTCATAATCGGGTTTGTCGAGGTTAAAGAATTCCGGTTTTATCCGGCTGTGCGACTCCAGCATATCGGCCACTTCCGTGGTGATTTCCTCACCCTTGTTGGGTCCGATATGGACGACGCGCCGCGATTCTTTCTTATAGTCGGGATGGAATTTGTTAAGGACATCATCCCGCTCCTCGGCCGTCATCGGCTTGAAAACAGGCTTCCCGGATTTTTCGAGTTCGAGCCTCTTCGGCCGGGTCTGGTCGACCAGCTTCAGGGATTCACGCATATATTCAGGGTACATCGGACTCTCCTTTACTCCGTATCGCGGGCGTAGTATCTCTTCTTCAACTCATCCCGGTTGAGACCCATGAGCTCTTTGAATTCCTTCTCGAACTTCTTTTCTTTCATCTCCTGGAGTCTCTTTTCGAGTTCAGGGCTCTTGGGGGCAAGGTACCGCCCATAGAGCCTCCGGCCCAGTATCCCGACGTTGTAGTGGACGATCTCGGCCGGACAGCGGATGGCGCAGAGGCCGCAGCTCAGGCAGTCGAAGCTCAAGTCCATGACCTTCTCGATATCCCCCCGAATAGCCGCCTGGATGTAGTCCATGACTTCGAGGCTCTGGGGACAGGCTTTGGTGCAGGTGTTGCAGGCCACACAGCGGAAGATCTCGGGGTAGAGGACCTGGAATGCCGTGACGTTGGGTTCGAGCTTCTCGATATCATAGACGGGCTTCTGGGCGGGAATGACGGGCAGCTGGGACAGCCACATGCCTTCCTGGACGAGGGTCGTGCAGGCCAGGCCGGTGTATATCTTGTAGTCTCCGGGCAGGCGGAAGACCGTCGCGCAGGCGCCGCAGAACCCCTCCCGGCAGCCGGCTCCGCGCTTGATCTGATAGCCGGCGTATTCGATGGCGCCCATGATCGTCGCATCCGCGGGGACGCGATGGGCCTTGCCCATGATATAAACGGTCAGCATTTCCTTGGGGGGCTCCTGGGGCGCGGTTTTGACCGGCCGGGGTTTGGCCGGGGCGGATTTTTTCTTGGCGGGTGCTTTTTTCTTGGTCCTCATCTCATCTCCTTCTTCATGAAACCGTCTCTTTCTAATATTCTTGCGGCAGCTTCTTGAGCTCCGCCCAGGAATACACGGGGCCGTCTTTGCAGACATAGTGGAAACCGATGTTGCAGCGGCCGCATTTCCCTATGCCGCACTTCATTTTGTTCTCGACAGTCGTATAGATCTGCTCGTCTTCGAATTTAAGATCCTTGAGGTTCTTGATGACAAATTTAATCATGATCGGCGGTCCGCAGGTTATGGCGATCGTGTTACCGGGGGAAGGCTTCTTTTCCAGAACGTTGGTCGGCACGAACCCGACGAACTCCTGCCAGTCCGGCTCGGCCACGTCGATCGATAGGTGGACAGGCATCTTGCTCCTGAGGTCTTCGAGCTCTTCCTTGAAGACGATGTCCTTGGACGTTCGGGCGCCGTAGATCAGGCTCAATTCACCGAATTCGCTCTTCCGGAGAAGGGCTGTCTGGACGACCGACCAGAGCGGCGCCAGCCCGATCCCGCCTCCGATGAAGACGAGGTTTTTACCTTTCCATTCATCGATCGGGAAACCGTTTCCATAAGGCCCTCGGATCCCGATAAGGTCACCCTCTTCCATGTCGTGGAGGGCGGTCGTCACCCGGCCCGTCCGGAGGATGCTGAACTGCATATACTCTTTGATGAGCGGCGATGAAGAGATCGAGATCATCGCCTCCCCTTTGCCGAAGACCGACAGCATGGCGCTCTGCCCGCAGCGGTAGTCGAAGCGGGCTCCGTTGACGAACTCCGTACGGAAGGTCTTGATGGCCCGCGCGCCGGCGACCTCATCCTTGGTCTCAACGATCTTGGCCAGCTTGGGCGTGTAGACGTTAGGCTCCATTTTCATTCACCTTATCCAGGACCTTGATGATGTCGATCCCGACGGGACATAACGCGATGCAGCGGCCGCAGCCGACGCACATGAACTTGTCATAGACCTGGATGAAATACTGGAACTTATGCAGCAGACGCTGGCGCAATCGGGCGGCTTTGTCGGGCCTGGGGTTGTGGCCCGAAGAATGCATCGTGAAATCGGGGAACTGGCAGGTGTCCCAGGTCCGGACCCTCTGGCCCCGGAGCGGGGAGGGATTTTCGACCTCGTCGCTGATATCGAAGCAATGGCAGGACGGGCAGAGATAGGTGCAGATGCCGCAGCGGAGGCAGCTCATCGATTCTTCGTCCCAGAGCGTTGAGTCGAACATCCCCTTGAGCTTCTCGGCGATCGGACGGGCGTCCTTGAGTTGGCGCCTAATTTTCTTTTTTGAATCGGCCTGGACGGCCTTGACCTGTTTTCTGACCTCAGCCTTCGGTTCCTCGAAGAGTGTCTTGGCGGCGGCGATGAGCTTTTCTCCTTTGGGGGTCAAGGATTGAACATGATACCGGTCGCCAAGGTCCGTCAAAAGAAGGTCCAATCCTTCCACGGAATGGGGCGATCCCTCCACCGACGTGCAGAAGCAGTGCTCCGACGGAGGCGTCGTGCAGGCGAGCCCGACCAGGGCCGTCTGCTCCCGGCGCTTCCAGTAATAGACATCCCTGAACTCGCCGCTGAATACTTCATCCAGCATCCAGGCGGCTCTGGCTTCGCAAGGCCGGACTCCGATGATGACCGTGGGCCGAACTTCGGGCACGATTTCCTTGACCTCCAGGGTCTCTTGGCTGCCCTCGCTGGCCTTGGCGAACTCAAGAAAGACTTCCCGCTGGGGAAAGAGGATCTTTTTGGGAGGGAGGGTGGTCTGAAGGACGTCGAGCCCGGCCTCCCGGCCGTCGGCCTCGGCATAGTTCCACCGGCCCTCCTCGTCTTTTTTGGGGAGATAAACGCTCCGGGAATTCAGGCTCTTGATCCATTGTGAGAAATGCTTCTTGGACAGTGTTTTTTCCATCGTCTTACCTGATGAAGTCCTGAGGATCCTCGTCCCGGAAGCAGGAGACGAGGGCAGGAAGGTCGGCGTCGAAACCGACCTCATAGCCGAAGAGTTCCTTGGCCTCCTTCTCCAGCTTTTTGTTAAGGAAACGAAGAGGGATGTCGAGCGGGCAGACCCTCTCGCACTCGCCGCAGTCGATGCAGCGGCCGGCCAGATGCATGGCCCGGACAAGATGGTAGACCAGGTTTTCGGAGGCTTCCGCCGACCTCTGGATCCAGTGAATCCGCTGGGCTTTCTCGTCCGCCGTCGTGTCGGCCGTCACGGCCAGGTTGATGCTGTCGACTACACATTCATCACAGTAACACATCGGGCAGGCCGAGCGGCAGGCGTAGCAGCGGATGCATTTGTCGATCTGATTTTTCCAGAACTCCCAACGCCTCTCCGGCGAAAGGGACTCCATCTTTTCCAGCGAGCCGAAAGGCTTTTCCAGAGGCCGCTTTGTTTTCTCCCCGCTCAAGAGGTCATAGATCACCGGAAAATTGGCTTTGCACTCCAGGCATCTTTCGGCCAGAAGCTCTTCCAGGGCGGTCTCGATCTCTCCGGCTTCGGTTGTGACGACAAAACGGTTCTGGGCGTTGACCTCGACTTTCTTCGCCTTATTTCCGGCCAGCTTCTTGGACATCTTGGCGTCGTCGACGACACCCGTCTTTTCGCAGGACACGCCCAATATATAAACATCATTGCGCTCGATGAATTTCTCCTGCAGGAGGACGACGATAGCCCGGCTGTCACAACCCTTGACTACGATCCCGACCGGCCTCTTGTCGGGCTGCTTTTGTCTGGCTTTCCGTCTTTTCTCGTCGACCAGGAAGCGGACCAGGTTGTGGACGCAGGTCGGGTCCCAGACGAGTTTGTCCACGTCCTCGGGCTTCTTGATGAACAGGGGAGCCGCCGGCCAGCCGTTCGTCCCGGCGCCGTAGCCGATGATGTACTTGACTTTGCCCTCGCGGAGCAGTTTCTTGGCTTCCTCTTTGAGGTCCTCGATCTTGGCCATTAGGACTTTCTCCTCAGCTTGGTTTGAGGCCCCAGGGGCTTCAGCTCCTTGACGAAATCCTTGATGATCTTGGTGTACTTGGTCCCTTCGGCCGCGGAAACCCAGGACATCCGGAACCTCTGGGGTTCAAGGCCGACGTACTCGAGGAGCTTTTTAACCAGGTTGAGCCGGCGCCTGGCATAATAGTTGCCCTTGATATAGTGGCAGTCGCCCGGATGACAGCCGGAGACGAGAACCCCGTCGGCGCCCTTGTTGAAGGCTGAGAAAATGTAGAGAGGGGAGACGCTGCCGGAGCACATCACCTGGATCGGGACGACGTTGGGGGGATATTCCATCCGCGAAACTCCCGCCAAATCGCTCCCGGCCGAGGAACACCACTTGCACAGAAAGGCGACGATCCGGGGTTCGAAATCCTCCGCCATGATTAGCCTCCGAGACACGCGTTGATCATTTCAGCGACTTGATTCTGGGTGAGGTTTTTCACCTGGATGGCCGAGCGCAGGCAAGTCGCCGTGCAGGTGCCGCAGCCTTCGCAGAGAACCTCGTTGACGGCGGCTTTCCCGTCCTTGAGAGCCAGGGCGTCATAGGGGCAGACGGCGACGCACATGCCGCAGCCCGTGCACAAGTTGTTGATGACTTTGGCCACGGTCGGGGAGTGGAAAAGCCTGTCTTGGGAGAGGATGGTCACGGCCTTGGCGGCGGCGCCGCTGGCCTGGGCGACGGCTTCGGGGATATCCTTGGGGGCCTGAGCGGCTCCCGCCAGGAACATCCCCGACGTCACGCTCTCGACCGGCCTGAGTTTGGGATGGGCTTCGGCCAGGAAGCCATCCTTGTCCAGGGCCAGCTTGAGCTTCTTGGCCAATTCCTGGGCGCCGGTGGAAGGCCGCATGGCCTGAGCCAAGACAACCATATCGGCGGCGATCTCGATATCCTTGCCGGTTAAGGTATCAACTCCCCACACCATGATCTTGCCCTTCTCTTCGAAAACCTTGGAGACTTTGCCCCGGAGGTAGACAACTCCGTCATCCTCCACGGCCCGCTGGACGAACTCCTCATATCCCTTGCCGCCCGAGCGGATGTCGATGTAAAAAATATAGGCCTGGCCGTCATGAACGTGGTGTTTGTAGAGCATGGCATGCTTGGCGGTGTACATGCAGCAGATCTTCGAGCAGTAAGCACAATGATTCTCCGGATCGCGCGATCCGGAGCATTGGATAAAGACAACTTCCTTGGGCTCTTGGTGGTCTGACGGCCGCAGGATCTGACCCTTGGTGGGGCCGGAGGCCGAGCACAAGCGCTCAAACTGGAGGCCGTCGAGGACATCGGCGTACTTGCCGAAGCCATACTCGGCCATATTTTCTTTGTCATAAAGGTCAAATCCGGTGGCGACGATGATGGCCCCCACTTCCACCTCGATGATCTGCGGTTTCTGGTCATAGTCAATGGCTTTGGGCTTGCAGACGTCGGCGCATTTGCCGCAGGCGATGGTGGTGAAGGGGTCAGGGCAGTTCTTGTCGTCGAGCGTGTACGATGCCGGGATGGCTTGAGGGAAGGGGATGTAAATCGCCCGCCGTCCGGTCAAACCGAGGTCGAACTCATTGGGTACCACGATCGGGCAGACCTTGGTGCATTCATCGCAGAGGGTGCACTTCGCCGGGTCGACGTAGGTGGGTTTTTTCAAGATCTTGACCTTAAAATTGCCCACATAGCCGCTGACGTCCTGGATCTCGCTGTAGGTCATCAGCTTGATCAACGGATGCTTGGAGACCTCCACCATCTTCGGTGTCAGAATGCACTGGGAGCAGTCCAGAGTAGGGAAGGTCTCGGACAGCTGGATCATATGGCCGCCGATGGAGGGATTTCTCTCGACCAGGATAACCTCGAACCCGCTGTTGGCCAGGTCGAGCGCGGACTGAATTCCGGATATCCCGCCGCCGACCACGAGCGCCCGCCGCGTTACGGGCACGCTTAAAGCGTCGAGGGACTCGTTCTGGCGGACCTTCTCCACGACGGACCGGGCGATCTTGGTCGCCTTCTGAGTGGCCTTAGCTTTGTCCTTGTGTACCCAGCTGCACTGCTCGCGGATGTTGGCGATTTCACAACGGAAGCTGTTGAGGCCGGCCCGCTTGGAGGCGTTGCGGAAGGTCGTCTCATGGAGGTTGGGGGAGCAGCAAGCGACGACGACTCCGTCCAGCTTCTTCTCCTTGATGGCCTGTTCAATCAGATTCTGCCCCGGATCGGAACACATATAGACATAGTCTTCCGAATGGACGACACCGGGATGCTTGGACAGTTCCTCGGCGACTTTCTTGACATCCACCGTGCCGGCGATGTTGATGCCGCAGTGGCAGATGAATACTCCGGTCCGTTTCATTGTCTTGCCTTTCGGGAGGGGGTTTTCCTGGCCTCAGGCTGCGGGGGCTTTTCCTGGGGTTTGGCCTCTTTTTGCGGCTCCTTCCCATCTTTGGCCAGGAGCTCGGCTCCGTAGCTATAGCCTTTTTCGAAAGCCCGAATATTGAGCTCCAGGAATCTCGTGGGGACCAGACCGGGCAGAGCCTTTTTCATGGCCTCGGGGGAGACGACGCCGCTTATGGCGGTGAAGAAGCCGAGCATCACCAGGTTGGCGAAGACGCGGTTGCCCATCTCTTCGGCGAACCGGGTTGAGGGGACGCCGCAGGTTTTGATCTTGCCCCGCGCCGGCTTCAGCTGGACGAGGTCCGTGTCATAGATGAGGATCCCGTCATCACGAAGATCCGGTTCATATTTCTCGTAGGCGTCCTGGGACATGGAAACGAGTATCTCCGGCCGGGTGATATAGGGATAGAGGACGCGGTCCTCTGAGATCACTAGCTGGGAGCTGCAGGCGCTTCCCCGGGCTTCCGGGCCGAAGCTCTGGGTCATGGTCCCGAATTTATTATCGAAGAGCGATACGGCCTTGCCGGTGATCAGCCCGCAACGGATAATTCCCTGGCCTCCGTAACCCGAAAAACGGATCTCGTTCATGGTTTTACTCCATAGGGGACATATTTTTGGCCCAAGGTCTTCTGGAGGTGGGTGTTCATGCAGTCGAGGAAGGTCGGCTTTTCCTTGTCCACAAACTTGCCGACTATGATCTTGCCCTGGAAATCGATGTCCACGGTACGAGGGTCGGCGCCGTGCCTCATCTCGGACTTGTCATAATAATACTTGAGCAGGTTCAGCCCGTCGCCCAGCCTGTTTCTTCGGGCATAAAGAGTGACGCAGGGGGTGATGACCTCGATGAAAGAAAAACCTTTTTTCGCCAGCGCCTCCTGTATGGATTTGGTGACTCTCCGGAGATGGAGGGACGTCCAGCGAGCCACGTAGGTCGCGCCGCAGGTGTCGACCAGGTAGGGCAGGCTGAAGGGGTACTCGAAGTTCCCGAAGGGGGCCGTGGAAAGGTTGGCCGTGATCGGTGTCGTGGCCGCCACCTGTCCCCCCGTCATGGCATAATTGAAATTGTTGACGCAGATGACCACGATGTCCATATTCCGGCGGGCGGCATGGATGAGATGATTGCCCCCGATCCCGGCAATGTCCCCGTCCCCGCTGAAAACCACCACCTTGAGCTCGGGGTTGGCCAGCTTGAGCCCCGTGGCGAAGGGGATGGCGCGGCCGTGGGTGCTGTGGAAGGAATCAAGCTTGACATAGCCGGCCACGCGTCCCGTGCAGCCGATGCCGGAGACAACCGCGACCTTATTCAGGTCGAGCTCGCTCTTCTTCAGCGCTTCGGCGAACGAGGTGACCACCGTGCCGATTCCGCAGCCGGGGCACCAGATATGGGGGATACGGTCCATCCGGAGGAAATCCTCCATCGGATTTTTTTCTTCTTGGCTTTTTTCTTCACTCATCGGGCTGCCTCCTTGATGGCTTTCAGAATGTCGTTGGGATCGTGGACCCAGCCGCCGCAGTGGGGAACGCCGATGGCCGGGGCCGCGCCGAAGGCGCAGCGCTCGACTTCCCGGCGGATCTGCCCCAGGTTGAGCTCGGGCACAACGAAAGCCTTGACCTTCTTGGCCAGTTCTTTAATCCGGGCCTCGGGAAAGGGCCAGACAGTGATCAACCGGAGCGTACCCACTTTGATCCCGGCTTTGCGGGCATCCTGGACGGCCTTGACCGCGACCCGCGAGGTGATCCCGTAAGAGATGACCACGATCTCGGCGTTGTCGATCTGTTCCTCGCGGTATTCGATGATCTTGGCGGCGTTCTTTTTTATCTTGTCGACGAGATGGTTGACGCACCAGTCCTGGACCTCGGCGTTTATCATCGGGTAGCCGCGCTCGTCATGGGTCAGGCCGGTCGTGTGAAACCGGTAGCCGTCGCCCGCCTTGACCATGAACGGGACCAGGTCTTTGTCGGGTTTATAAGGGAGGTACTTGTCTTTTGGTCCCTCGTACCATTTCCTCTCCACCACTTCGATCTGATCGGCGGGCGGGATGACCACTTTTTCGTGCATGTGGCCCACGCACTCGTCGGTCATGATGAAGACCGGAACCCGGTAGGTCTCCGCCAGATTAAAGGCTTTGACGGTCAAGTCGAAGCACTCTTGGGGTGAATCCGGGGAAAGAGCGATGATCTCATAGTCGCCATGTGAGCCGAACTTGACCTGCAACATGTCCGCCTGCCCGACCAGCGTCGGGAGCCCCGTGGAGGGACCGCCCCGCTGGACGTTGGCGATGACGAGCGGCGTTTCCATCATGGCCGCCAGGCCGATGTTTTCCATCATCAGAGAGAAGCCCGGTCCGGACGTAACTGTCAAAGGCTTTTGCCCGCCCCAGGAGGCGCCGATCAGAGCCGTGATCGAGGCGATCTCGTCCTCCATCTGGATGAAAATACCGCCCACATAGGGTATGCGCTCGGCAAAGCGCTCGGCCGTCTCCGTGGAGGGCGTGATCGGATATCCGGCGAAAAATCTGCATCCGGCCGCCAGACCTCCTTCAGCGATTGCGAAGTCGCCGTCGAGGTAGTGAGCTCCGGTCAGGACTCCTTTAGGGTCGGCTTTCACTTTTCTCAACTTCTTCCTCCTCTTTCTTCAGAGTGACAAATATGGCGAATTCCGGGCAGATGGCTTCGCAGAGTTGGCAATAGATGCACTCTTCCTCCTTCACGACCCGGGGCGGATGGTAGCCTTTCTTGTTGTACTCCTCGGAGAGCTCGAGGACGTCGCGGGGGCAGTACTCGACACAAAAGCCGCAGCCTTTGCAGCGCTGCTTGTTGATATGGATGTCTCCCTTTTTCGCCTTGAGATCGCCGAAACGAATGGTCATGGTTTCCTCAGATCAGACCCTTTTGCCGCAAAAGCGGTTTGGGGTCGACATAGTGGAGGTCCAGGCGCAGCGATTCTTCCCCGCAACCCATGGCGATGGCCAGGAGCTGGGTGAAATAAAGGACCGGGATTTTCTTGAATTCAGAATATTTCTTGGCCGTTTCCTTCTGCCGGTGGTCTAGGTTAAAGGCGCAGAGCGGGCAGCTGACGGAGATAACCTCCGCTCCCCGGCTGCCGGCCGACGTCAGGATGCTGAATGTCCGGTCGGCGACGGATTCCGGTTTGTCCACCGTCTGGTAGGCGCCGCAGCACTCCGTCTTATAGGGAAAGTCGATGGGATTCGCCCCGAGTACGGCCGTCAAGTCATCGAGGACCGTCGGGTTTTCCATGTCGTCGAGGCCGATTTCCTTGGGCCGGACAAGAAGACAGCCGTAGTAGCTGGCCACTTTGAGGTTTTGGAGCGGTTTTTTGACTTTCTTGGCGACGGCCTCGAACTTGATGTCCTCCCGAAGAAGCTCCAACAGATGCCGGACTTTCACATCTCCCCGGTAAGCGATCTTTTCCTCGTCCATGAATTTATGGATCTTCTGGAGGCTGTCCGGGTCGGATTTGACCTTTTCATTGACCCGCTTGAGGGTGTTGTAGCACATCGCGCAAAGGGTCATGACCGAGTCCGAATCGGCTTCCTTGACGCGGATCAGGTTACGGATCGAGGCCAGGTGGCGCATTAGGTCGTCCGAGGCCAGGGAGTAGACCGTCCCGCAGCAGTTCCAGCGCTTGAGCTCCTGGACGTCGACCCCGAGCTCGCGCAGCGCGCAGAGGGCCGAGTCCTCGAAGTTCTTGGCGTTGCTCTTCAGGGTGCAGCCCGGATAATAGCTAACTTTCATAGGGATTCCTTCTCCGGATGGTCTGATGATCGTCGCATCTTGTATGAATTATGAAAATCACGAGGTGAATTTTCGGAAATTGCTTATCAAAGCGATGGCCGGCACGCTGGCCTTGTCTTCGGCGCTGAGCTTGGGGATTTCGACATGATCCTTCCTTTTCCGAAGGAGGATCTGGCGCACCGCCTCCATCACCTCGGCAATCTTGATCCCCTTCGGGCAGCGGACGTTGCAGGTGTAGCAGGAAGCGCATACCCAGACCGACTTGGCCGCGAGCAGTTCCTCCTTGAAACCGAGCTGGGCATAGCGGATGACCTGGTTTGGAAGGATGTCCATCTCGTCGACGGCCGGACAGCCGGCTGAGCATTTTCCGCATTGATAGCAGGCCAGGAGATTCTGACCGCTGAGTTCCTCGATCTTCCTGACAAACTCACTCCGGATTTGCTTCTTGGAGATATTCGTTCTCATCTTTTCCTTTTCTCTTCCCGGCTTGAAGGGATCGATAACCTTTATAAAGATCGTATTCTAGACAAAAAAGACCTTTCAGTAAATCACAATTAATTTTTTCTGTCAAGAAAACGGGGCCGGCGAACGGCTCCCGAAAAAGCCGCTGATATCATGGTTGTCTCCTTGAGAAAACCGGATCTGGAAATTGGCTTGACTGGCTCTTAGCGGGCCGTGTTCGGCACCGGCTCGAACGACCTTCTGCCGGTCGATCTTCTTCTCGGATAGCTCCACCAGGGAGCCGTTCTTGATCATCCACTTTGAGCCCGCCGGAAAGATGAAGTCAATCCAAAACCCGGTCCTGTTTCGGCCGGGTGAGAAAGAAGAGAAGACCCAGGCCATTGATGCCTATGATCCAATCGATGACCCGGCCCAGTCCGGCGAGAGGGATGAGAAGAGAAGAGGTCACCAGGGCTCCGCTGAAAGAGCCGATGAGATCGAGCCCATAGCCGCGGCCGTAATCCGTCTGGAAGCGGAGATAGAGCCGGTTGGATATGACAAATAGGCTGCCGCCCAGAATCCCGAGGACAAGAAGGATGAGAAAAGGGATAGCCTCGGGCAGCTGGGCTGATAGGGCCAGGCGGAACAAGCCGAGGACGATCAGAAACCCGAACTGAACGGCCACCAGCCGGCTGGAAGCCGGGCGATGAAGAGGTGGGCGGTAGAGACCACCCAGGAATAGCCCCAGCATAAACGTTGCCAGCAGCAGGGCGATTCGCCCATAGAGAAAGCCATAAACTGCCTGGTACCAGATGAGGAGGACGATCTCCGCGACGATCGTCGTCAGCCCCATAAGGGCGAGGGGGAGCAAGCTGAAAACAGCTTCTTTTTTCAGGCTGCGAAGGACCAGCAGGAGGAGGGCAAATAGGAGCAAAGGCAGCCCGAGAAGCAGGAATACGGGAACCTTCGAAAAAAAACGAAGGAGCGCGGCCCCTCCTCCCCGGAATTGAGCGCTCCAATGAGAAACGCTCAGAAAAAAAGCCACCGGGGCCAGGTCCGAGTTGAGCCGGGGCGGTCCCGAGTCTAGCTTGTCTTCGAGATAGCGAACACGGAGCTCATGCAGGCGGGACTGAATGGACCTGGGTTCAAGGTACAGCGTCGTCAAGGCGAGCGAAGAGATCCTCCGGCTGAGTTCCTGGGGATCAAGCGTCAACGGCCCGGCGGAGGCCAGAAAAATGTTCCTGTTCCCGGGAACGACCCGGACTTCAGGGAAGACTTTGGACAGAGTGAAGAACAAGGAGGATAGGAACTGCTGGAGTTCCGGATCGATAACTGTCTCGGAAGAAGGTACGGGAAATGACAGAATGCCGTCGGAACCGAGGTGGCGCTGCGCCAAGAGGAAAAATTCAAACGTAAAGAACCTGTTCATCTGGGCAGTGGCCGGCTCGGGGAGGTTGAGCAGGATGACCTCGTAATTATTTTCGCTTCTCCGGAGGAAAGCCCGGCCATCCTGAAAGATGAGATGAACCCGGTCATCGGCCAGGTCCCGCTTTTCTGCTTCTCCTGCAAACCTCCGCGATAGATCGACGGTCTCGGGATCGAGCTCGACATAATCTATCTCAGCCTTGCGGTATTTGAGCAGCTCTCCAAGCGTTCCGCCCAACCCCCCGCCGATGAGAAGCACCCTTCTGGCCTCCGGATTTTGGAGCATGGCGAAATGGACGGCATCTTCGGCTGCCCCGGGATCAGGCAGCGAGTAGACCGGCGAGCTGTTGCTGTAAAGGGAATACTGGTCTTTGGTTCGGATGATCTGCTGTCGGCCAAAGCGGGTATCGCGGGAGATGAGGAGCTCGAAGGGTTTCCAATACATCCGCTGGCTCGGAAAATCAGCCAGCCAGAATCCCCCGAGAAGGATCACCGTCCCCACTGCCCATACGAAGGAAGGCCTGTCCCGCTCCGCCCAGTAGATCAAGAGCGCAGCCGTCGCAGCGATGAACGCGGCGGCGGCCCAGGACGAGGAGAAAAGCATCAGTAAGAGATAGGTAAGAAAACCTGCGACAACCGCACCGGCAGATTCCAGGACATAGACCCGCCGGACATCCCCGGCTTGCCGGGCCACGTTGCTGACGAACAAAACACCAAGCGGGAATCCGACCGGGAGACAAACGCCGAACGACATGAGGATGGCCGCTGACGGCCCCACGATTTCGCCGGGGGAAAAGTGGAATATAAAACGAGAGAACCTGACCGCAAGAAGGGCGCAAGGAAAAAGAAGAGTGACCAGGAGACTAAGAGAGAGCCGGCTGGGAAGAGACTTCATCTTACCCGCGGCAAGACTGCCCAAACCGACCCAGAGCAGCCAGGAGGCGAGGATGATGCCGAGGGTCAGCTCGTTCCCGGAAAAATAAGCGGAGAATTCCCGTAGCAACAGGATCTGAGAAGAGGTGGCCAGAAGTCCAAGAAGGAAAGCGGGGAGGTCCTTTCTCAAGCCCAAATCCCGGGAATAGGCTGCTGGCAAAACGGGCACGCGCCCTTTTTCAGAGAGATCGAACTGACCTGCATCCCGAACCGTTCGATGATCTTGCGCCGGCACTTGGGGCAGTATGTCATTTCTCCGCTGTGCCCGGGCACATTGCCCACGTAGACGTAGTTCATTCCTTCCTCCAGGGCGATGTTGCGCAGGGATTCGAGGGTGGAAATCGGGGTGGGAGGAAGGTTCTTGATCAGATACATCGGCTGAAACCGGGTAAAATGCAGGGGGATATCGGGACTGATCTCCTTGGCCATCCAGCGGCACATGCTCCTGACATCCGGCTCGCCGTCATTGAGCGTCGGGATGACAAGATAGACTATTTCCAGCCAGACCTTGCTCCGGCTCACCGTCCGGATAGAGTCGAGAACAGGCTGGAGATCACCCCGGACATACTCTTTATAAAAATCTTGATGAAACGCCTTGAGGTCGATCTTGACGGCATCGACCACTTTGAGGAGTTCCTGCAGCGGGTCCGGCTGGATGTGTCCGGCGGTCACGACACAGTTCCTCAGCCCCTTCCTTCTCGCTTCGACCGCAGAATCATACATATACTCGAAAAAAACGGTGGGTTCTGTATATGTGTAAGCTATCGAGCGGCACCTATATCGTTCGGCGGCGGCCGCTACCTCGGCGGGGGGAAGGTCAAAATGGGGGACCTGTTCGGGCCGCACTTGGGAGATCTGCCAGTTCTGACAGAACTTGCAGTTTACGTTACAGCCGGCGGTAGCGATCGAAAACGCTTCGGTGCCGGGCAAGAAATGGAAAAAAGGCTTTTTCTCGATCGGGTCCACGTTGGCCGAACACGCCTTGCCGTATACAAGTGTGTAGTAAGTGCCGGCGTCGTTCTGCCGGACGCCGCAGTAGCCGCGCTCCTTATCGCCGAGCTTGCAGAGCCGCGGACAGAGGAGGCATTCGATTTCCCGGTCGGCATGTTTTTTATAGTGACGGGCCTCGACATGGGACAGGTTGGCCGTGTCCTGGAAATTCCAGGCCCGGCTTAAGCCTCCCGCACCGCCCGTGCCCAAAAGGATCCCGGTCCCCGCCAGCGTTTCGCAGAAGCGCCGCCTTTTCATCCTTGTCTCGACGGAGGTTGGGCGTTAAATTTCATCTTGGATGACCTCGATAGAATCACGGCCCGCTTGCCCAAGCCCCATACTTTCAGCCGTTTTCAGATAGGCCGGCTCCCGGCCCTCTTCCTGGAGGGAGGGGAGGCCCTTTTTTGCCCGGAGTTCCTCGATCATGCGCCATCCTACGACGTCGGCGGCCACGGGATCAAAACTGAAGATGAGCGTGCCGCTCCGTTCGGCCCATTGGGTATGGAAGGAAGGGCCGCGATGATATTGGACGACAAGCGCATCGAGCAGAGAGAATCTGTGCTTGTCCTTGATAAGCGTGGACTCGAAGAGTTCGGCGATAAAAGGATCGCAGCGGGAATCGTGGTATTTATTGGGGTTATGGATGGCTCCGAAGTAGTTTTTCATCCCCGCTGTCACTCCCGCGAGGCCATGATCCTTAAGGATGGCCAGGCTGACGGAGGCGGTGGCGAAGTTGGTCTGGATGGTCGAATAAAGGCTGCCGATATTGCGGTGGGAGAAAATCTCCGTCTCATACCCGGCCCCGGTCGTGTCCGTGGCAAAAACCTTGAGGTCATTGGGACGGTCGGACAGCCGGTAGCCGGCATCTCGAAGCTCCCGGTTGGTGCGGTCCCAGATGACGATATTCTTGCCCGGCTGGCCGTTGTCAATCAGGGCTTGGGCAAAGGTCAGCGAAAGTTCGGGCCGGGTCGACATCTCCCGGCCGCCGATGGTGTTGATTTTGATGGCGATGCGGTCATCGCGGGTGAACAGGCGGGCCACCGCTTCGCGGGCCCCGCTCGTCCCAGTGAGATGCCTAAGACCAAGAGATACCATCTCTGCGATCTTCAACCGGTCCAGCTCACCGGCGGAGAGGAACACCCGCGTTCCTTTTATCATGACGACCCTGGACGCGTTCATCCTAGTATCAAGGTACCCTTCTCTCCCCAAGGTGTCAACCTCCGGGCGGGCGAACCGGGCGGGAATTTGATAAACGAACCGTCTTGTATTAAATTAGGTTTGAGGAAAGATGAGAAACGGGAGTTTCATTATGGCGATAATAAAAACAGGGCGGGGATTCTTTTTGGTCCTTTATTTTTGTCTGCTGACTTCAATCCCTGGCCAGGATGCTCCGCCTTCATCCCTGAGGACTCTTCTACCCGAACTGCCTGATTGGACTCTGACTGAAGCCCCCTCGGCCTACCTTCCGGGGACGCTTTTCGAGTACATCGATGGAGCGGCCGAAAACTATCTGAGCTATGGTTTCCGCGAGCTTATCGTCGGCAATTACAAAAAGGAGAAGTCGACAGCCTCACTGACTGTCGAGATCTATGATATGGGTGATGAGATTAGGGCCTTCGGTGTTTACAGCTCAGAGCGGTACCCGGAAAGCCACTTCCTCAAGGTCGGCAGCCAGGGCTACTGGGAAGAGGGTGCGCTCAATTTTGTCGCGGGCCGTTTCTACGTCAAACTCTTATGCTTTGACTGCGGCCAGGGCGCCGAGCTGGAGATGACGAATATCGCCCGTCAGGTCGAGCAGAAAGCCCCGAACAATGGCCGTCTCCCCCTCCTTCTGGGCCTTTTTCCCGGAGAGGGTTTAATCGCCAACAGTGAAAAGTTCATCCTGCAAAATGTTCTCGGGTACGGCTTTCTCCATCATGGATATTTAGCCAGCTACCGGGCCCAGGGTCAGGAATTCGACCTCTTCATCATCCAGGGTACCGACGCTCAGGACGCCGAAAACATGATGGCCCGGTACTTGGACGCCCACCGGGAGAACGGTCCGGGCGGCCGGCCGGATGACCCGGGCTTTCAGGTCCGGGACCGCTATTCGGGCAATATCTTTATCGCCCGATCTGGGCATCTGCTCCTTGGCGTGATGAGGATCAAGGACGGGTTCGAAGAAATGGGCAAAAAATACTTGGTTCTCTTGCTTCACGCAGCGAAAAATTAGCCGGCAGGCTGGGTTCAGGGAAGATCTTCCAGCCGGTTTCGAGCGAGAAAATCTTTAAGGGTCCGGATTTCCAGCTCGAGGATACAGGCCGCTTCTTGAGCGGACTGGAGCTTTTTTTCTCTTCCAGCCGATTCTATCAGAAGGGCGACTCTTAACAGCCGGGTGAGGCTCAGGTTCGCGGACGCGCCTTTTAGGCTGTGGCCGATATCGCCAACCTGGGTGAAATCCTGCCGGGTTATCGCCTCGTCCAGCAGTTGCTTTTTCTTGCTGTATTCCTGGAAGTAGATGTTCAGGAGTTCCAACAGGAATGACGTATCACCACCTATCCTGCCGAGGACTTCGTGGAAGTCGATCGGATGAAGTTTGTTTAGGTTGATTGAATCAGACATTCTTTTGCTCCAGTGCCGTCTTTTGGGCATCGCCGGCAGCGACCACGCAATTGCGTCCCTGTTCCTTGGCCTTTAAGAGAACCTGGTCGGCGGTCTTTATGATCTTTTCGGCGCTCCAAGTCCCTGGGAGGTCCGAGGTCGCACAGCCGACAGAAATGGTTATCGGGATTGTGTTCAACTCTGTTCTGATCCGCCTGCGTCCTACTGCCAGGCGGAGCCGTTCGCCGACTTTCTTGATCTCGGTCTGCGGGCAATTCGGCAGGATGATAATTATCTCATCCCCTCCGTACCTGCCCAGCTTGTCCGACTTGCGGACCTTTCTTTTCAGGCGAGAGACCACCTGAAGGAGTGCCAGGTCTCCAACGGCATGGCCGTAATCATCGTTGATCTTTTTGAAATTATCGACATCCAGCATAATTACGCCCGTGGGTATCCTTTCTCTTTGTCCTCGTTCCAACTCCTCGCTGAGGAATCTGGTGATTTCGGCGCGGTTCCAGATCTTAGTCAGGCTGTCGCGGCTGGCGACATCCTTGAGTTGCTTTTGTATGAAAAGCAGCTTGTCTTCCAGTTCGATGATCCTCTTGCCTGCCTTGAGCCGGGCCCTCAACTCCAGGAAATTGACAGGCTTGGTCATATAATCGTCCGCGCCTGCGGAGAGCCCCGCGATGATGTCTTGCTTGCGGTCCTTGGCACTCAACAGGATGATATACGTGTATTTATATTTCTTGCGGCGGCGGATCTGGCGGCAGACCTCGACTCCGTCCATGCCCGGCATCATCCAGTCCAGGATGGAGAGGCGCAGATCCTCGTCCTGAAGGGCCCGCCAGGCTGCCGCTCCGGTACGCGCCTGGACGACTTTATAGTCCCAGTTTTCGAGGTTCTTTTGCAGTATTCTTGAGCTGATGGGGTCGTCCTCGGCTATCAGGATTTTCATCGGTCTTTCCGCGATATCATATTTAGCCGGTCAAAGTCCTGGCTGTAAATGTCGCGGGGTCGGGCGGCTTCCTCAGCTTTAGTTGGAACCAGGCTCATGACCAGGGCGATGGTTTCGGACAGCTGCTTGACGTTGAGGGGTTTGGCGATGTAGTTGTCCATTCCCACCTCCAGGCATTTCTCCCGGTCGCCTTTCATCGCGTGAGCCGTCATGGCGATGATGGGAAGATGGCCGCCGTTTTCTTTTTCTTTGGCCCGAATGATCCGGGTGGCCTGGAAGCCGTCCATCCTGGGCATCTGGACATCCATCAAGACAAGCTCAAAGTTCTCTTTCTCCAAGGCGGTCAGGGCTTCCTCTCCGTTCATAACGCCGGTCACCTGGTGCCCCTGCTTCTCGAGCATGTAGATGGCCACCCTCTGGTTGACAAGATTGTCCTCGGCGATCAAGATGCGATAGGCGCGGCGGCCCGGAAGCGCCCGCAAATCTTTGCCCTCGTCGGCCAGCTCCAGAGGCTTAGGAGCAAGGCCGAGGACATTGAGAATTCCCTTTTTTAGCTCGGACGGCCTGATCGGCTTATTCAGGTGGGTGGAGATTCCCACCTTGAGCCATGGGGAAGCATCGATTCGATTGCCGGAAGAGCTCATCATCATGATAATGGACTTGGCCAGCTCCGGGTTGTCCTTTATGTAATCCAAGATGACGAAGCTGTCGTGGCCGGGGAGGTTGGCGTCCAAAAGGATCAGCTGGAAGGGCTTCTTTCTTTCTTTGGCATCGTCCAGGATGACGATGGCTTCGTCGGCGCTCTCGGCTTCTTTGACTTTCAGGCCCCAAAACGCTCCCCACTCGCGGATGAAACGGCGGGAGCTGGCGTTGTCCTCGATCAGGAGCAGAGGCAGGTCGGCAAACAGCATCTTCGGCCGCAAGGGGGGGCTCTGATCTCCTTTCTCGGGTAAAATGAACCTGGCGGTGAAATGGAATTGGCTGCCTTTCCCGGCCGTGCTTTCGACCCAGATACGACCGCCCAGCAGATCGACGAGCTGAGAGGAGATGGCCAGTCCTAGCCCCGTCCCTCCATATCTTCGGGTCATGGAACTATCGGCCTGGGCAAAAACATCAAAAATAATCTTCTGCTTCTCCTCCGGGATACCGATGCCCGTGTCGGATATCAGAAAGTGAAGGAGTATGCTATCCCCCCCTTTGGTTTCTTCTTCGACGGAAACGACGACTTCGCCCTTTTCCGTGAATTTGACCGCGTTGCCGGCCAGGTTAAGCAGGATCTGTTTAAGGCGGCCCGGGTCGCCTATGATATCCGCGTACAGACGGGGAGGGATGGAGCAGACAAGGTCGAGTTTATTCCGATGGGCCTGGATGGCCAGCGGAGCGAGTGTTTCAAAGATCAAATCTTCCAGGTTGAAGGGAGTCTTTTCGATCTCCAACTTGCGGGCTTCGATCTTGGAGAAATCAAGGATATCATTAATCAGGGTCATGAGGGACTCGGCCGACGACTTGATCCCCCGCAGGTATTCCCGCTGCTCGGGCGCCAGCTCGGTATCCAGCGCCAGCTCGGTCATTCCCAGAATCCCGTTCATCGGAGTCCGGATCTCGTGGCTGATGTTGGCCAGGAAATCGCTCTTGGCCTTGCTCGCTGCCAGGGCTTCTTTGCGGACCCGGACGAGCTCGGACACGTCCACCAGGTTAAGGATCAAACCGCTGTATTCGCCGTTGACATAGGTGGGCTTGATCCGGAAGATGACCTCCTTGTCTCCGATGGTCCTCTGCACCTCCAAGGGTGGAGAATCGACGGCCTTCCGGAAAGTCTCGATGTCGGCTTTCAAGGTAGCGAGGACTTCACCGAGATGGACTTCCCAAAGGGTTTTCCCGATGAGCTGGGCCTTATCCTTTTTGAAGACCCGAAGAAAATAGTCATTGACCTCGACGATCCGGTCGGCCGTGTCGGCGTAGACGACGCCCTCCTCGATCCCAGAGATGATAGCCGTCAGCTTGCTCGTTTCGTTCTTGATGGCCTCTTCGGCCCGTTTTCTGTCCAGAGCTTCGACAAAGGCGGTGGCCAGCGCCTCTAGGGCTTTTTGATCATCCCGGTCATATCCGCCGTCCTTGTTGGCCAGGGCCAGGACCCCGGTTGGCTTTCCGGCGTGTTTCAAGGGAACCGCCAGAAGGTTCCTGATATCCGGATGACCGCTGGGCGTGCCGGCCCGGGCCGGGTGGGCGCTCGGATTATCAATGATATGAGTTTTCCCATCTTTGAGCGGCTCCGCCCAGAGGCCGCGGATCTTCATGTTCTTGATCAGAACGGGCGCGTTGGATTTGGGAATCCGGCAAACTTTCCAGCCTGGATCGCTCAGCGAGACGATGTCTAAGCGGTCTCTGAGGTTAATTTCGCCGATGAACCCGAACTTGCTGTCGGTGAGACTTTCGGCGAGCTCGAGGCAGTAAGCCGCCAGGTCGGAATCGCTCTCGTCGGTAATGGCTTTCTGGAGGAGCTTGTTGATGGCCTCGAGGAGCATGTTCTGCTTCAGGATCTGGGTCTCGGAATAGCGCCGTTCGGTGATATCCTTGTCCATGCCGCGGTAGCCGACGAGTTCGTTGTTTCCGTCCAGGATGGGAACGGCATTGGTCTGCAAGCAGACCAGACGGCCGTTTTTGCCCAGGTTCCAATTGACCAGGTCGATGAGAGGCTGCTTGTCCTCCATCAACTGGCTATAGATCTGGCGGACTCGAGCGGCTTCGTGTTTCGGCATGAGGTCGAACGGCGTTTTTCCGACTATCTCATGGCTTTCATATCCCAAGATCTGTTTGACCTTGCCCGAGGCAAAGGTGTAGAACCCGTTCTTGTCAATTTCCCAGATCCAGTCCGCCGAACTCAAGGCGATGTCCTGAAATCTCTTTTCGGAGTTCTTCAGTTCTTCCAGGATCCTCTTTTGATCTGATATATCCCGGTAGATTCCGAAAACGGCCTCGAGGTTTCCCTCGACGAAGATCGGAGAGGCGATGACGGAAACCGGAATTTCCCGGCCGTCTTTGCGCCGGCGGACGGTCTCAAAGGTGATCTTTTCGCCTTGGAGAACCCTCTGCGTCATGGAAACAGCCGCCGTCATCTGGTCCTGGGGAACGATCAAATCATCGAGGACCCGGCCGGCGATTTCCTCGAAGGGAAAGCCGAAAATCCGCAGGAATTCGGCATTGGCTCTGAGGACGCGGCCGTGCTTGTCGGCGATGACAATCCCCTCCATTGCGTATCCGACCAGGTTCTCGAAATAGGCTTTTTCCCGGAGAATGCGCTCGGGGGAGGTATCCAGGACTCCGGAAATGCCGGGTGCCTGGCCGGTCGCAACCTTGCCGTCAGCTATGGTCATATGCAGTCCTTAGGCTCCTGATAAAGCGCAAGTCGATTTTAGCCGCCCTGGAGAATGGGTCAATCGCCTTTCCGGGTGAAAGCCGAGGTGAAATTCGTCTTCTCTCTCTAACCGGGAGGGGTGATAAAACCGTCATCTTGAGATGAGGGAAAAGCCTGAGCCTTCATCCCCGAAGGTCAAGGGATCCCTGTTGTTCACCTTTGAAAATATATATAATAGGGTCGGCATGGAAAATAACAAAATTACCCTGGTCTCCTCGGCCGTCATCCTGGTTTTCCTCATGGGACTCCTTCTCCGGCTGGCGAAGCCCGTTTTTTTCCCTTTCTTTCTGGCCATACTCTTTTACTTCATACTCTCGCCGGTGCTTTCCGGCCTGATGCGCTTGAAGATCCCCAAGTCCATCGCCGTCGCCCTCATCATAGTGACGGCGTTTCTCCTCTTCTATCTTCTGGGAGTCCTCTTCTATACGAGCGGCCGGGCGTTCGCCGCTTCGCTCCCCGATTACACGCAGAGAATGAACTCGGTTTTCGGCTCCCTCGTTGAAAAGTTTCATCTGTCCAGGGTCAACTGGGATCCCTGGCTCTGGAGCAAAACCTTGGATGCCGGCAAGGTGGCTAACTTTTTCCTGCGCTCGATGAACCAGGTCTTCTCTTTCTTCTCGACGTTTGTCCTCATTTTCGTCTTTCTTGTATTCATGCTCTCGGGCCGAGGGAAACTGAAAGGCAAGGTGGAGCGGGCCTTCAGCCATCAGCGGGCGACAAAAATCAACCAGATCATCGACAAGATAGATCGCCAGGTCCAGAAGTACCTCATCATCAAGACCGGAATCAGCTTCCTCTCAGGGACTCTGACCATGGTCGTCTTGCTGGCCTTCGGCGTGGATTTCGCCGTGCTGTTCGGT
>CAYGXD010000016.1:0-5085 GCA_964353705.1 uncultured Eubacteriales bacterium
ACTGGCCGAGCCGGTTGACGTCGACGACGGCCACCAGATTCTTGAGGCCGAAATGGGCCGCCGCCCCGGCCGCTTCCCAGACAGCTCCCTCGGCGCATTCTCCGTCCCCCATCAGGACGAAGGTCCGGCCGGGAGAGCGGCCCAGCTTCTGAGCCAGGGCGATGCCGACGCCGACCGAGAGGCCCTGGCCCAAAGAACCCGTGGCCGCCTTCACCCAGTTCATCCGCGGCGTGGGGTGGCCCTCGAGGCGGGAGCTGATCTTGCGCAATTCCAGGAGTTCCTCCTCGGGGATGATCCCCGCTTCGGAATAGGCGGCCCAAAGGATGGGCGCGGCATGCCCCTTGGAGAGGATAAATTCATCATTGCCCCAGTCCCCGGGGTCGCTGATGTCGTATCTCATCTCACTGAAAAAGAGACAGGCCGCGAGGTCGGCCATCGACAGGCAGGTCGTGGGATGGCCGGAGCCGGCCCGGGTGGTCATGCGCAGAGAGTGGATGCGCAAGCGGGTGGCGATCTTTCTGAGGACGTCGGCTTTGGTCATCGATTTCATCCTTTCCTTAAGGCCAGAACCTGGAAGAGGCTCATTATATTATCAATGAAAAAAATGGTACAGCGCTCCGTCCCGCTTTTTTATCCTTTTTTATTTTCTCGAGTTCGATCTCACCCCTCGCGGTGAGGAATCCGGCCGAAAATCACCTCGGGAATCCTCTCCAGCGGTTATTGACCACCGGGGGTACCCGCCCGACAATAGGCCGCGAGGACGAAGCCCTGCTCAAGTTATAAGGACCCTGAGAATGGAAGACATGTATGGGAAGGCCGGACAGATCCTGGACACCCTGCACCAGATCGAGCTCGGCGTGGCCGCGCTGTACAAGCGCTTTTCCCGCTCCTTTGTCCAGGACAGAGTCCTTTGGGAAGACCTCAGCCAGGACGAGGAAAACCATGCCGCTATGGTGACAGATCTTAAAAACACGCTCCTCAAGAACGGCTCGCCGTTTGAGCTCGGCAAGATCAGCCTGATCGCCCTCAGCACCTACCTCCAGGGCGTTGAAAGCCAGTCGAGCCGTCTCGAAAGGGGCGAGCTCCAGCGCCAGAACGCCTTCTTCATTGCCCGGGACTTTGAGAAGACTTTGATCGAGCGCCGCTTCTACGAATCGATCCGGAGCGAGAACCCGGACTACCGGGCGATCCAGGAAAAAATCCGTCTGGAGACCGAATTCCACCTGCAAAAATTGGAGAATTACATTAAAACGCTTTTTCCGTTTTAGCCCGAGTAAGGAAACAGCCATGAGACTGCTGGTCACGTTGGACGAAGCGATCGAGCTCGAGAGAAGGATCCAGTCCTGCTATGAATTTCTATACAAGGTCAGCGGGGATGGCATTGCCGCTGAATTGAGACAGCTGGCCCATGAGGAAAAAAGCCATATCAACGTGCTCCAGACGGGAAAGAATTTCGTCATCCGGATGCCGGACGTGTTCGGCCGGGAAACGGTTTCCGATACCGAGATCCGGCTGGGCATCAAAGCCGCAATCGACCTCGAGGAAGGGCTGAAAGCGCAAAAGCTGGAATACCCACAGGCTCTCAAGAAGGTCTATGACCTCGAGAAAAAATTCGAGCGGGTCCATATGAACACGGCGGTGGAGTTCAAAGACTATTCCATGAAGAAGCTCTTCGAAGCCCTCGCCCGGGCCGACGCCGAACACCGTCAGCGCCTGGAACGGCTGATCGCGCTGCTCTGAACGGGGCTATTGAAGCTCTCTCCCTGCCCGGCTGAAATAGGGATAGAGCTCCAGAGATTTCTGGAATTCAGCCCTGGCCCCGGCTTCTTGTCCAAGGCCGCGCAGTCCCAAGCCCATAAGATAATGGAGCCGCGCTTCCTGCCTTCTGTCCGACTCTTTCTCGCCGAACTTGGCGAAGTAATCTAGGGAGGAGGCTTTCTGCAGCCTCTCTCGGGAAAACTGGATCAGGCCTTCGAAATCTGACCGGGCATCTGACTCCCGGCCGACCTTTCTCCAAGACAAGCCCCGAAAATAAGACAGCTCGGAAGGGCCGCCCGGCGCTCGGGTAGAGCGTTTGAAAGCCTCTCCGGCCGCCTCTCCATCTCCCCCGGCCTCGTGGGCCAGGCCGATGAAATAGTAAACCTCGGCATCCCTCCCTCCCGAGGCCGGCCTTCCCACCTCGAGGTTTTCCGGGTATTCGAGTGCAGCTCTGAAATCGCGAAGCGCCCGCCCGGGATTCCCTTCGGCCAGGGCTTTCTGCCCCCGCCGAAGATGGGCATCGACATAGACGCCGTGAATCTCTCCACCTCCTTCCCAGACATGAAAGTGATGGCTTTTGAGGAGCTCGATGGCCCGGTCGTACCGTCCGAGTTCGACAAGCAGGACGATCTCGCGGGCCAGCGCATCGTCCCGTTTAGCCACAACCGGGTGATTCTTGGAGAGGACATCCAGGCGTTTTTGCGGCGGGACATCGGACAAGTCATAGAGCTCGTCGAGCTCGGAGTACAGCCGGGGATCCCCGGGAGCGCGGTCGACGGCTTTTTCGAGTTGGACTACGGCGCGAGCCAGATCATTCTTGACGCGCGCGAGGGCGATCCCAAGGTTCCGCTGGGCCGCAGGGAAGGCTCCGGCCAGGGAAACGGCCTTTTCCCATTCCGCCATCGCCGCTTCGGGCTGCCGGTCAAAAAGAAGGTTCCCAAGGTAATAAGGAGCCCGGGAATCCCGGGGGTTTTCGGTTCCCGCCCATCTCAGGACGGTGATATCCTCAAGGCGGAAAGGAAAAATATAGTCCACGGGAATTTCCATCGCCGCTTGAAGAAGCCGAAGGGCTTCGGAGTCCTTCCTCAACTGCTGAAAATAATAAGCCGCGTCATAGAAGACAAGCGGATGGGATGCCCCCGGGGTCTTCCCGTCGATCAGGCGGCCGAGGACGGCCGCGGACTCCTCATAGAGACCACAGCCGGCATAATCCGCAGCGAGTTCGAGATGATTCTCCGTGGCGTCGCGCATCCTTAGCTGGAAATCGGCCGCTAGCTCCTGGGCTTCCCTGTCCGATCCCCGGGCCGCCTGGATCAGGAGAAGTTCGTTGGCCGCCCAAAAATCAAGGGGGTCGGTGGCCGACCGCGTCCTGGCCGCCTCTTGGGCGTCTTGGAGCCGGCCCAGCTTGCGGAGCAGCACCGCGCGGAGGTCTCCGGCCCGGCTGTCCGAGGCGTTTGACGCCAACGACCGCTCGGCCCGCTCCAGAGCCTCCAGGTAATCACCCCGTCGGGCGGAAAGTTCCGCCATCTGCTCCGTTGCCGCCGCGGTCCAGCCCGAGTCCCAGGACGCGCGGCCGAATGCTTCCTCCGCTTCTTTGCCTCTATCCAGGAACCTCAAGGCGACGCCGAGATAATAGAGCGCCTCTCCGTCCTTCGGCCGGGTATAATCCTTGCTTATCCTGGCGGCCGCCGTGCGAAGGTGGGCTTCGGCCTCCTCGAACGATCCCCTCATCAGGCAGAGCCTTCCAAGGGCCGTATGGGCGCGTGAATCCGCGGGATCTCTTCTCAGGACTTCCTCGTAATAGGGGTAGGGTTCCAAGGCCGGACTGTAAAACTGCTCGAGCCGGAGACCGGTCAGATACAGCTCTTCGTTCGTTCCGATATCTTGGGGAGGCGGGGGCGGCGTCACCGGCTTGGGAAGCGGCGGCATTTCTCTCTTTTCCGGGTAGTAGGCAACGAGTTCCCGGCCATCCTGCGCGGCTAGAGAAAGGCGCAGCGATTCCTCAGCTGTTCCCGGCGGGAGGTCAACCTCGGTGGTGAACGGTTCGCCGGGACCGACATCGACCGTCCTTTCGAAAATTGCCGTCTCCCCTGCAGTCAGCAATATCCTTGCCTTCTTGCGAGCAGACGGGGTGACGACTCCCAGGAAGGCCCTGCCGCTTTCCCTCACCTCCAGGCTACAGGCGCCGTCGGAGTTAGCATTTTTGACCGCTCCGACGCCGCGGAGCGGGTACCAGTACTGGGTCACCGATTTGACCTCGCCCGGATTGATCCAGCTGTAGTCCGGCTGGTTATCCGAGAACGACCCGAACATGAGCTCAAGGTATGGTCCGTCGCTGTCGGTCAGGATCTTTTCCCAACGTGCCCCCTCGCTCCCCGTGCCCCAAGTCCAGAGTTTTTTCCCCGGAACGAGTATATGGTCACCGACAAACACGACGCCGGCGTTCTGACCATGATCATAGCCCGCGAAGAAATCTTCTTCAGAACCGAAGGCGAAGAACGACGTCGGTGATGGATGGTTCTTCCACCAGGAGACATCCACGCCCCCGGAATAATCGACACCGTTATAAAACTCTCGGGAGATCGGCCAATGGGAAAACTGATTCTTCCCATGAAAAGTGGCCAGGCCCGTCGAGGGCGGAAAGACGATCTCGTAGTTCTCGTTGGCATGGACTGCGGCGTTGGCCCAGCAAAGGACCGAGTGAGCGAAGGGCGTGCGGTTGACGATCTTATAGGAGACTTCAAGGGCGGAACTCCCGGGACGGAGGGTGAGTCCGACCAGCCAGCGCATCCGGTGGCGGAGCTCCAGCTCTCCCACCCAGATGGTCTTGCCGCCGTCCCCCGCTTCCGTCATGGTCCAGTCCACGGGCAGGAAAGTCGTGGCCCGGTGATGATGCGGGATGTTCCACTCCACTCCCCCCGAGATCCAGGCGCCCAGCATCCCGATGAGGGCCGGCTTGATGACATGCTGGCGGTAGAAAAAATTATAGCCGTTTGTCTTGTCGACCGCTTCGAAGATCCGGCCGCCGATCTCCGGCAGGACGCAATAACGGACATAGTCATTTTCCAGGATAAGAGCCGTATAAGCCTTATCCACCCGCTCATCGGTCAATATATCAAGGAACGGATAAGGGTAAACCGGACCCTTGGCGCCCTGATATGCTCTGCCGAAATAGAACATCGGGTTGCGCTCGGGCGGGCCCGTGAGATACGTAGGGATGGTCAGCGTCTCGCGGCGAACAGAAACGGCCTGATTATCCGGCCAAGATCGCGCCGGTTCGGAAAAAAGAAAAACAATGATTCCGGCCATCAGGAAGAAACACCGGCC
>CAYGXD010000016.1:5185-27259 GCA_964353705.1 uncultured Eubacteriales bacterium
CCGGTTCGGAAAAAAGAAAAACAATGATTCCGGCCATCAGGAAGAAACACCGGCCGTCGTTTTTTTTGCACATCTGTCCCTCCCGGGAACGGGGTTATTCCACTCTTAACAACTCTCGAAATGGAAGTCAAACGCTGGACTGGCCTATAATAACAAATAAGGAGGACCGGATGATCACCTGCGAAGAAAGAAGCGACGAGATTCCCATCTGCCCGCACTGCAGCGCCTCATTGAGCAAGGTCTCCTGCCGGAGGCTGTCTTCGACCTTTGGAAAACGCTATATCTATTATTGCCCGGGGTGCAAAAAGGTTTTAGGAGTCTCCCACCGCAAGGGCTTCTGGATGGGCTGAGGGTGCGATCACGACGACCAGGAGCTCGGAAAAAAGAGCTTCTGAAAGAGCGCGAGAGCGTAGAGGTCCGTCATGCCGGCGATGAAATCGGCCGCCCGCCTCTCCACTAAATCACCCTTGGGATACGGCTTGATGTAGGAATCGGGTTTCGTCAGAACATACCGGTAAAGGTCCGTCAGGATCTTTTTGGCCTTCTCCACTTCTTCCCGGGCGAAAGGGCTGCTGTAGACTCTCCGGTAAAGGAATTCCCGGAGTTCGACCAGGGCGGCCATTATCTCTCCGCTCATCGCGATCCTCTCCAGCCCGATCTTGAGACTGGACTTGATCACGTCCTCGACCAGGCGGTCGATCCTGGAGGCCGGCCATTTCCCCAGGCTCTTGACGAGGGCGGGAGGGATGTCCTCATCCTTGATGATCCCGGCGCGGATGGCATCATCGATGTCATGGTTGATGTAGGCGATGACGTCGGAGACACGGACGATCTGCCCCTCCAATGTTTTGGCCATATCGGAAGGATCGGGCTCCAGGATCTCTCCCCGGCCCTTGGAGTGACGGGCGATGCCGTCCCGGACCTCGGCGGTGAGGTTCAGGCCCTTGCCCTCGTACTCCAGTTTCTCGACGACGCGCAGGCTCTGCTCGTAATGGCTGAACCCTTCAGGAAGGAGAGAATCCAGCGTGTCTTCCCCGGCATGGCCGAACGGAGTATGGCCGATGTCGTGTCCTAAGGCAATCGCTTCCGTCAGGTCCTCGTTGAGACGCAGGGCTTTGGCGATGGTCCGGGCGATCTGGGAAACCTCCAGGGTATGGGTGAGCCGGGTGCGGTAGTGGTCGCCGAATGGGGCGAGGAAGACCTGCGTCTTGTGCTTAAGCCGGCGGAACGACTTGGTGTGGATGATGCGGTCCCGGTCGCGCTGGAAGGCGGTCCGGAAAGGGTGCGGACTCTCCGCCCGGACTCTGCCCTCGGAAGCAGCGCTCAGCTTGGCCTTTGGGGAAAGAGTCGACCTTTCGACCTCTTCCAAATTCTCCCGGATCGTTTTGGTCACAGCGGCCAGGGCTCGTTCTTCCGGGCTTGTTGGATCAGGTTACGGGGAATGGGAAAGTTGATCTCCTGGCGGTGCGAAAGCTCCATGCGCTCGCTCACAAGCTTATGGGCGGTCCCTATTCCCAACCGGTTCATGAGAGCAAAGGGCCCCTCCGGCCAGCGAAAGGCGGTTTGACAAAGCCTGTCGACATCGGCAGGAACGCTCAAACCGGCCTCGACGACTTCAGCGGCCGTCATGAAGGCCACGCCCAGGAACCTCTTCTTGAGCGATTCGACCAGCTGAGGATGATGGGGACGCGGCGTTCTCCCAGGGGTCAGGAACTGGTCGATCGATATCAGCTTGCCGGACTCTCTGGCCTCGGTGAATTTCTGCCTGAGCCTCGCCGGGGGAGAAAAGAAATTATCGTAAGCACAGGCGAGAGGATGCCCAGGGGACGAGGGGTCAGAAAAGGATTCGAGGCAGGAGGCGGCCAGGTCGAGCCCAACGCTCTGAAGAATCCGGACAAAACCTGCGGGCATGCCGAAGGCGGCGGCCCCGGCTCCTTCGACCCCGGAGGTGCCATGGCCTTCGTCGAGCATCCGGAAGGCCTCGAGGAGCAGGCCGACAAAGATGATATTGGCGACGCCGCCCTTGCGGTAGCGCAGAAGGCGAACGGCCGACTTGCGGGCCCTGGCTAGAAAAGAGACGGCCGTCTCGAGGCTTTTTTCCGAAGTTTGGAACAAGCCAGAATATTCGACCGCATGATTCTTGTGGGGGGGGTAAAAGAAATGCATCCAGACGACCCGGTCCGGAGTCCGGGTTTCGGCGGCCAGGACCTCGGCATCCAGACAGGACGTGTTGCTGGCCAGGACGACCTCCGGCGGGCAGAACTCGTCCAGCCAGTTGAACAGCTCTTTTTTCAGGACGAGGTTTTCGCTGACCGACTCGACGACCAGGCGAAGGTTCTTTCCCCGGCAGGCTTCCTGAAGATTCATGCCGGAATGAATGCGGCGGCCGATCTCCTCGGCCTGGGGCCGGGTAAAAATCCCCTTGCCGACCGCGTCGTCGAGCTCGAATTGGATGAATGCCCGGGCCCGGTCCAGACTCTCCTGGCGGCGGCCGACCAGGCCGACTTCAACGCCTTCTTGGGCGAAAGCCTGGGCAAGGCTTGCGCCCATGAGGCCCGTGCCGACCACAAGGAGTTCCACCTCATCCGGTCCGATCATTGTCTTTTCTCATCCCTTTGAAAGCGCTGCGCTGATTATACCACATAACGGACCCCGCCCAAACTCTCTTGAATCTTGTTCTTATTTCGAGTAAACATTTAGATGTGATCCGGGAAAACATCAAGGCCGTACTCCAAGGACTCCCCCCCCATGTTATTCTCGTCGCCGCGGCCAAGTCCAGGACCCCGGAGGAGGTCCGGGAAGCCGTCGCAGGGGGAGTGCGGACGATCGGCGAGAACTACGTCCAGGAGGCGGCTGCGGCCCAGGCCGCCGTCGGGCGAGTGGTGAAGTGGCACTTCATCGGCCACCTCCAGACGAACAAGGTCAAGAGAGCGGTCGAAATCTTCGACCTGATCGAGACGGTCGATTCCCTGAAACTCGGGAGGGAAATCAGCAGGCACAGCCGGGAGCAGGGCAAGACAATGCCTGTTTTCGTCGAGATCAACAGCGGCCGCGAACCGCAGAAATCCGGAGTCATGCCCGAGGATGCCGAAGCCTTGGTCCGCGAGCTTTGCGGCCTCCCCGGAATCAAAGTAGACGGCCTCATGACGATGGGGCCTGAAACCGGCGATCCGGAAGACTCCCGCCCCTATTTCCGGCTCACCAAAGAGCTTTTCGATCGCCTTCTGAGCCTCTCCATCCCGGGAGTTACAATGGCCTGGCTGTCCATGGGCATGTCCCATTCCTACCGCGTAGCCGTCGAAGAGGGGGCCAACATAGTGCGACTGGGGACGATCCTGTTCGGGCCCAGGGCGGGCCGACCCGTCCGGTCCGGAATTCCACAGCCAGGAAAATAAGGAGGTCCGGCAGAAGCCATGCCCATAATGGAAAGCGCTCCCGGCGCCGAGATCGTCCTTGACGGCCGGCGCTGCCTTTACTTCGGAGGGACGGGATATTTCGGACTGCACGGCCATCCCGCTGTCGTCCGGGCAGGGGTTCGGGCATTTCAGAAGTACGGGACGCACAGCGCTACTTCCCGCGCCGGGTTCGGCAACAACCCTGTCCTCCTCAAGGTGGAGGCCCGCCTCCGCGAATTCTTCAGGGAAGATGATGCCGTTTATTTCGGCTCGGGCTATCTCGGGAGCCTCGTCCTAGCGCAGGCGCTCGCCCCGGAGTACGACGTCCTGTTTGTGGACGAATCCGCCCATTTTTGCATCAACGACGCCGTCTCCTCGCCGGCGAAACCCGTCTTCCGTTTCCGCCACCGTGACCCGGATGACCTGGCCAAGAAACTGAAGGGGCAGCTGAGCGCTCGCCGGAGACCGGTCCTCATGACCGACGGTGTTTTTCCCATATTCGGCCGGATCGCACCGGTCCCTGAATACGCCGAGATCCTTTCCCCTTATGGCGGTCTCCTCGCCATCGACGACGCCCATGGGGCGGGCGTCCTCGGGGTGAACGGCCGTGGAACCTACGAGCACTTCAGGATGAAAGGCCCAAACCTCTATTCTTGCGGCACGCTCAGCAAGGCGTTCGGAGGGCATGGCGGGTTTATCGCCGGGAAAAAAAGGCTCATCAGCCGCGTCCGCGCTTCGGTCGGGGCGTATGTCGGCTCGACGCCCACTCCGACTCCGGTCGCCGCGGCCACGGCCAAGGGCATCGAAATCCTGCTCCGGAATCCCGAGAGAAGAGACAGGCTGAGGAGAAATACCGTTGCCTTGAAAAACGGGATGAGAAGCCTGGGGATCGCCGTCGAGGACAATCCGGTCCCCGTCGTCGCCTGGTCCATGCGGACAGAGAAAGAGATGAGGGGAGTCCAAGAGAAACTGATGCGCCGGGGGATCGCTGTCCCCCGTCTCAGGTATATCGGCGCCCCGGCGTCCGGCGTCCTTCGTGTGACCGTCTTTTCCACCCACACGCTCGGCCAGATCAGGCGGCTTCTCGAAGAGCTGGCCAAAGCTCTTTAGGACTTGGGCATCCCCTCAGAAGTCCTCTCCTCCGCCTGCCGGACCCTCGCCGGAGTCATCCTCCGATTCCGCCTCCTCCATCGCCTCGTCGATCGACTGGTCGAAGTCCTCGCCTACATCCTCTCCGATCTCTTTCCCCATTTTCTTCATCCAGCGGGCGACGCTCTTGGGGTCGTTCTCGTCGAGGCCGGAGAACTTGGACGGATCGGCCAGGCCTTCCATCCGGCTCTCCTCGGAGCGGGAAACGGCCACCCGGGAGACAAGTTTTTCCAGGTCGGCGCTCCCGCACTTCCGGCACTTCGGTTGGAGCGGAGAGCTGACCGAAAGTGTGAGGAAGGCGGATTTCCGGCCGCAGTCCCGGCAGCGGAACTCATAGATCGGCAATCCCGGCCCTCCTATTTTTCAATCTGGGCTTTTTGCTGGTTGACCCGCCTGAAGAACGCGGGGTCGAATTTCGGCCGGCGGTCGAAAGTATAAAGCCCATTCACTTCCTGCTCGATATCATAGAGTTGAGTATAGCAGAAGCCGGCCACCTTGGGATTCATGAGGAGGGCTTCGGTCAGTTTCTTGTAGCGGTCGAGGAACTCCTCTCCACTGCCGGGCCGGTCGCCATAGCCCCAGGCTTTATCGTCTTTCTGGCCGGGGTTCCACCAGATGCCGCCATATTCGCTGACGAAATAGGGCTGGCCTCGATAAGGCGTATGCTTCTCTTTTTCGCCGTTCACGAAAACATCCGGCGGGGAGAGAAGCAGGCCGTCGAAGGCCGTCTTGAACTTGGGGACGTCCTGATCATAATTATGGGAGTCATAGACATCGGGCGAGGCTGAGTGATACCCGCCGGAGCTGTCGATGACCGGGCGGGTCGGGTCGAGCCTCTTGGTCAGGTTGAAAATCCCCTCGATCATCCCGGGGTAATTCTCTTCCCACCGCTCGTTGAGTGGGCACCAGCCGATGAGGGCTGGATGCATCAGGTCGCGTTCCATGGCCTCAGCCCATTCCCGGCTGAAGAGGAGAAAGGCTTCCGGCCGGGAGAGGTCGAGACCCCAGTCGGCGAACTCGCCCCAAACGATGTACCCCAGTTTATCCGCCCAGTAAAGAAAGCGGCGCTCAAAAACGCGCTGATGGAGGCGGGCGCCGTCAAACCCCAGTCCCAGGGAGATCTCGATATCTTTCTTCAGGGCCTCGTCGGAGGGCGCTGTATATATTCCGTCCGGATAGAAGCCCTGATCGAGGACGGTGCGGAGGAAGAGCGGCTGATTGTTGAAATAGATCTTGTCGCCGCGGACCTCGATTTTGCGCAAACCGAAGTAACCGGCGACTTTGTCTTCGACCCGGCCCTGGCGCACAAGAGCGATCTCGAGGCCGTAGAGGTAGGGCGCCCGGACCGACCAGGGCTTGGGATTCTTCAGTTTGACAATAAACGGGACCAACTTGGCCGCCGGTTCAGTCGCCTGGAATTCCAGCCGGCCTTGATCGTCGGCGGCCCGGAGCATGACATCTCCGCCCTCGGGCGCCTGGTTGAGGTATACGCAGATCAGGGCTTCGCCGCTGTCCAGGTTGGGAACGACGGTGTATTTTTCGATGTGGTATTGAGCGACGGGCTCGAGCCAGACCGTCTGCCAAATGCCTGTCGTCCTCCGGTAAAAGCAACTGTAGGAATTCAGCCGGTGGGATTGTTTTCCGGTCGGCTGGAGGCCGCTCCGCGTATTGTCGCGGGCCCTTACGACGAGGAGGTTATCCCCGGATACCAGGAACGAGGTCAGGTCGAAGCTCGCCGGAGTATACCCTCCGCTGTGTTCGCCGACCCTGAGACCGTTGACCCAGACGGCCGTCTCGTAGTCGCAGGCTTCGAAGTGGATGAGAACCCGCCTCCCCGTCCAGTTTTGGGGAAGCGTGAAGGTCCGCTTGTACCAGACCGCGGCCGTGAAATCCAGACGGTCGATCCCGGAGAGCGGGCTCTCCGGGGCGAACGGTACAAGGATCTTTTTATCGTACCCCTTCCCTTGGATGAAGTCCTTTTCCCCTCCGGTATCCGTCAGGTCAAGCGCGAAATCCCACCCGCCGTTAAGATTCAACCAGTCCGTCCGCACCATCTCCGGCCGGGGATATTCTGGACGAGGGGTATCCGCGGCGAAGGCCGGGCGGCTGTCGGAGAGGATCGAACCGCCAAAGACAACAGATAAAAGGATCACTCTGAATAAAAGACGTTTCATGAGTCCGCTCCTGCCAAATCGGCTCCATGCAACGACATTTCTTGGACCGTTCTCACCCTGCTGGCCCCAGGCGCCCGGCCCGAAGGCCCGTGCGGATATATTTTCCCAGGAAGAGGAGGGCCTCGTCCGAGCGCCGGAAGACCGGGATTCCCTCGCCCTCCAGCATCTCCGCGAGGGGATCATAAAGGGAGCCGGCATCGATATTGACGACCACCGGCTTGTCCGACCGGCGGATGATCTCAATCAGACGGCGCCCCACGCTCTTGGGGCTTGTGATGTCTTCGGTATGCGCTTCGGACGGCGCCAGCGTCTGCAGCGCCGCGGTCATGGGGACGGGCGAGACCACCGCGCCATCGACGCCCGGGTCCGATAGCAGAGCCTCGACACAGCCGGCGAACGCCGCATCGTCCGCCACCGGGGTCAGGTCGAGAGGGTTGCGGATATCCTGGAGCCGATCGATGCCCAACGGGCCTAAGATTTCGACCAGCCGCTTCGTGGTCGGATCGGCGAGGACGGCAAGCTCCAGAGAAAACCCGTCCTTCAAACCATCGGCGAGGATGACGCATTCGAAACCGGCATTGCTGATCAGTCCGACGCGATTCCCGCGCGCCGTCTTTCCGGCCAGCGCAGGAAGCGCCCGGACCGCATTCTCGAATTCGGCCAGGGTATCCGCCACGAATACACCTTCGCCCTCCAGGACAGCCCGGAAAACTCTATAGTCCCCAGCCACCGAGGCCGTATGGCTCGACGTTGCTTTTCGTCCTTCCGGCGACCGGCCGCTCTTGTAGATGAGAACCCGCCTCCCGCTTCGAACGATCTCCCCCGCCGCCCTGGCCAGAGCCAGGCCATCCCCGGGTTTGAACCCTTCGAGGTAGAGGGCATAAAGGGAGGCGGATCCGTGGGTCAGAAAATAATCCAGGTAGTCCGAAGCCGTGAGGTCGATCTGGTTTCCAAGAGAAACGGCATAAAGAGGCTCGACCGCGGGGATCTTGCTCATCCGGGAGGCCATGAACGCCCCGCTTTGGCTGATGTAGACGAGCCGGGGATCCTTTTTCCCCGGGCTGGCCAGCTTATGGACGGGAATAAAGGTCGTGTCATAATGCCCCGGACCGGAATAGATGCCCATGCAGTTTCCGCCGTTGACGACAGGGGTAAGCCTTTTCTCGCGCCGGCTCCTCTCGAGCGACCGCTTGATATCCTCTTCTATCCCCGCCATCCCGGCTTTCTCCCCCATCCCGCCGGCGATGATGATGACAGAACGGGCTTTCTCTGCGGCCACGAGCTCGGCCATGACGGCAGCGCTCTGTTCGGCGGCGAGGGTCAGGACAAAGAGGTCAACGGCCTCCGGCAGGTCGGCGACCTTGGGCACGCAGTGACATCCTTCTATCTCTGCGCACCCGGGCTTGACGACGTATGTCCGCTCCTTCGGGAAGCCTTCCCGGAGGATATTATTCAGGATGAGATGCCCCAGGTTCATCCGTTCGGAGACGCCGATGATCCCGATCGAGTGCGGGTGGAGAAGGGACTCCAGATAAGCGGATAGGCGCGGCCGCCCCGCCTCGCGGCGCCGCGAAAACCGGCACATCCCGTCGAGGGGGAAGAGCCGGCCGCTGCGGACGACAAAGGGGTTGACCTCGGCCTCCTCGATGATGTAGGAAGATTTCCTCGAATAGGGCGAGAAATGAGCGGCCAGCGAGCAAAAAAGATCGAAAGTATCGATGAGGATATCCCGGGAAACGGATGACGGCTTCCCCCGGAAGCCCCTGACGAGCTTGTCGTAAAAGGCCAGCGGCTCGAGAAGCGTCCCGATGTCTTCCCTTTTCACAAGATGGGCCGAGACGACAGCCGCCGACGACTTTTCCTTCAGCCTCTCGTTCACGTATTCGACGTCCAGGCCGCCCAGCCCCATGGTCACGACCGGCCCGAATTCCCGCGAATTCCGGATCCCGAGCAGGAGCTCGGAGCCGAATCCGAGATCGTCAAAGCTGACCCTTTCGAGGACCAGGACTCCGCGGATATCCGGCCCGGAGGAGCCCGTCCCGGCAAATTTAGCCGGCACTTCGGAATGCATCCGGGCGATCGCCCGGTTGACCTCACGGACGCTTTTCTCGACAAAGGCCACCCCACCGACATCGCTCTTGTGGACGATCTGGGGCGACACGACCTTGATGACGACCCGGTCGCTCCGAAGGGCCAGGAGCTTGTTTCGGGTCGCCCTCTCCCCTTTTTTGACGAAGAAAAACCGGGGCGCGCCGATACCCCAGGCCCGGAGCAGGTCATAGACCTCGTGCTCAAAGAGTAAATTCCGGCCGTCCTTTTCCGCGCGCCGGAAGATCCGGTCGATCCGCCCGGCTCCCAAGATTTGCCGCTTTATTGGCTTCATCAGCGAAACCCTCTCCCGGCCATGGCGCGGCGGCGGGGAAACCGGATCACCGGCCTCCCCTTTCCCCCGATTCGCCGGACATCGGGACGAAGTCGGCGGCGGCGGCGACGGCCTGGCCCAGCGCGAAGGCCTTGAGGTTGGCGGCCACGATATTCTCTCCGTGCCGCTCAAACAGGGCCTTGATGAACCGGATGAGGCTCTCTTCTTTGACCATCAGGCGTCCCGCCGCTGCTCCCAACAGAACCATGTTCTGGGTCCGGGAGGACCCGGCCTCCTTGGCCAATTTCTCCGTATCGATAATGAGGTGGCTCGGGATTTCCCTGATCTTGTTCAAGAGGGTCTCGACGGGCGGGTAATTCTTGATATTGACGAAAGGAGCCCGGCTGGCAATGATCATCCCGTCGGGCCGTAGATAGTCCACGTAGCGCAGGGCCTCGAGCGGCTCGACGCTCAGCACGAGGTCGGCTTCGCCCCGGGGGATCAGGTCGCTCCAAATACGGTCCTGCGAGAGCCGGAGATGCGATTGAACCGCTCCGCCGCGTTGCGACATGCCGTGGACTTCCGCCTGCTTGACCTCGAGTCCTTCCTCGAGGGCGGCGCTGGCGATGACGTAGGCGATAGAGATGATCCCCTGTCCGCCGACCCCGGCCAGGATGATGTCCTGCTTCATCTAACCGCTCCTTCTTTTCTTCTTGGCCTCTTCGAGGCACTCGCGGACGGCGACGATCACCGAAAGCCCGGGGTGGGCGATTTCCTCTTTGATGATCAGGGCGTTCTTTTCCAGGTTTTTGGGAAGAGGCTCAATGACCCGGATGTGTTCCTTGGCCACTCCAAGCCCCTCGATCATCCGCAAGAGGCGCTCTCCCGAGGCAAAACTCGGCTGCCCGCCGGTCATGGCTACGGTGCTGTTGTCAAGGATGAACAGCGTCATGTTGGTGTCAGAGGCGGCCGCTTCCAGGAGAGGAGTCAGACCCGAATGGCCGAAGGTCGAGTCACCGATCACGGCGATGGAAGGATGGATTCCGGCCTCGGCTCCGCCCTTGGCCATGCCGACCGAGGCTCCCATACAAACACACGTCTGGACAGCCTGGTAGGGAGGATACGCGCCCAGGGTGTAGCAGCCGATGTCGCTGAAAACATTGCCCTTATTGCCATATTCCTTCAACGCCTTGTTAAGGGCATGAAAGGTATCCGCATGCGGACATCCGGCGCAGAGCTGGGGCGGACGCGCGGCCAGATCGAACCCGCCGAGGCCGATTGTCTGGAGAGGCTTGAGCCCCAGGGCGGGCCGGACCGTCTCCGGCGACAGCTCGCCCGTCTGGGGGATGTCGCCGCTCAGCTTGCCCCTGACCGTCTTGCCCGCGATCCCGAACAGCCCCCGCAGGGACCGTTCGATCAAGGGATAGCCTTCTTCGACAACCAGGACGGTCTGGACGTGTTCGACAAGGCTCCGGATGAGCCTTTCGGGCAACGGATAGGTGCAGACCTTGAGGAGCGATGGAGGGATCGCCAAGGCCGGCAAGTTCTCTTGGACATAGTTAAAAGCGATGCCCGAGGCGAGGACTCCGAGCGACCGGTCTTTGCCGTTGAGGCGAAGCGAATTGAACCCGGACTCCTCCGAGAGCCGGACCATGGCCGCCTGGCTTTCGAGGATGGTTCTGAAGCGCCGGCGGGCGTTGACAGGCAGGAGCGTCCAGTCCTGACTCGCGCCGAGCCTAAGCTCATTCTGCCCCCGCGGCTCCCCCGGCCGGACCGTCGAACGGCTGTGGGACAGCCGGGTCACGAGGCGGACCATAACCGGTAGGCCCAGCTTCTCCGAGACATCGAACGCCTGCCTGGTCATCTCGTAGGCTTCCTGATGATTCGAAGGTTCGAAGCAGGGGATCCCGGCAAAGTCGGCGTAAAAACGGCTGTCCTGCTCGTTCTGGGAGCTGTGCATACCGGGGTCATCGGCCGGAACGACGACCAGTCCCCCGTTGGCGCCGGTCAGGGCGGAGTTCATGAACGGGTCGGCGGCGACGTTGAGCCCGACGTGCTTCATCGAGACCAGGGCGCGCTTACCGGCGAAGGAGACGCCCAGGGCTTCCTCGTAGGCCACCTTCTCGTTGACCGACCAGGAGGCGACGAACGAGCGGGTTTTCGCTGCGGCTTTGATGAGATACTCCATGATCTCGGATGCCGGGGTCCCGGGATAGGAGTAAGCGGCGCTCACTCCGGCCTGGATAGCGCCGAGGGCGACGGCCTCATCTCCGAGCAGGATCTCTGGTTTCATGGTTCGTCCTCGCAGTCGGGAAAGAGAAATGAGGATACAATCCCCGCCGGAGACTGTCAAGCCGGCCGGCCCGCGGCCGGGTCCAAGCCATCAAAACCTATAATTCTTATCGTTCCTATAAAAATATGTTGATTTCCGGCCGGGCCTTGCCTACAATACCCGATGGAATAATGATCGTCCGGCGACCATAAGGAGGTTCGAGTGATTAGAGTTTCCACCAAGGGCCGGTACGGAACCCGCTTGATGCTCAACCTGGCCCGGCATTACAACAGCGGCAATAAAGCCGTTATTCTCAGGAACATAGCCGAAGAGGAACAGATCTCCATCCGCTACCTGGAACAGATCATCATCTCTTTGAAAATCTACAAGCTGGTAAAGAGCATCCGCGGCGCCGGCGGCGGCTACACCCTCGCCCGGAAGCCCTCCGAGATCACCGTCTGCCAGATACTGGAGGCCCTCGAGGGCTCCTGCGGCCTGGTCGATTGCGTCGAGGACAGCGATTTCTGCGACCGGCTGCCCACCTGCGCCGCCTACGAGATCTGGAAAGAGGCCAGCCATATCCTCAAGGACTATTTCCAAAGGGTGACGCTCCAGCACGTCCTCGAAATCTGCGAGAAAAAGCTGAAGGCTAAACCAAAATCCCGGCGCTAGAGCCGGCCGCTCCGGCCGCTTCGACTCCCCGCTTCCTCTCCATGGAAATGGGCCTAAAAGACCGTCTTTCGTCCTTCGGCCCAAAATATTTTATTTTCCCGGGCTCCGCCTCTTGACATCAGACACTCTATAGTATATAAATTCTATCTATTTTATAGGGATGGTGTATTCAGTCCCTGCCTGATCCCAGGGGAATGTCTTCCCGCGCTGCGGGAAAAGCAGATAGATCTCGAGGAGGTAAGATATTGTCAGCGATAGCCCGAAGACCGTTGTTCCAGTTCTCGCTGCCCTGGCTCGGTGTCTTCGCCCTCGTCCTGGCGTCCGTCGGACTTCTCACGGCGGCCGGACCGGCGGGGCAGGAAAAGGACACCGAGACTTGCGGCACCTGTCACGAGGACGCCGTCAAAGCGTTCGCTCTCAAGCCCCACGCCGAGCTCGGGGATAAAAGCTGCACGTCCTGTCACGGCAGCGCCGAGAAACACGTGGAGGGCGAGGGCAAAGGCGGCATCTTCGCCTTCGACTCAGCCAGCGCGCCCAAGGACAAAACGGCGAAATGCCTGACTTGCCATGACAAGGACAATCCCCAGTACGGCGCCAGCCCGCATGCTAAGGCCGCGCTCGACTGCACCAGCTGCCACAGCGTCCACAGCAACACCCAGCCCGCCCTGCTCCGGACCGGAGTCAACAAGAACTGCACGTCCTGTCACCAGGATATTCTGGCCCAGTTCCAGACCAACGAGCGGCACCGGCTCCAGGAAGGCGTCATGACCTGCACGACCTGTCACGACCCTCACGAGCCGGCCACGCGGAACCGGCTGGCCGGGTTCAAACAGGAAGAGTGCATCCGCTGCCACACCGACAAGGGCGGCCCCTTCCTTTACGAACACGAGGCCTCCCGCGTCGAGGGCTGCACCTCCTGTCACGAGGTCCACGGCTCCGCCAACCGGCACATGCTGACCTATCAGAGCACCGCCGACCTGTGCTTCAGCTGCCACGCCGCGGCGCCCTCCTGGCACGGTTACTTCTCCTCCCAGGACACCAACTGCGTGACCTGCCATGCCACGATCCACGGCTCGAACCTCAGCCGGAGATTCCTGAAATAGGAGAGTCCCGATGAGAAAAAAGAACATCCTGCTGTCATTCCTGGGAATCGTCCTGGCCCTTTCCTCCGCCGTCTCGCTCCAGGCGCAGGGCGCGTTACACGGCGATTTCCTGTTCGGATTCCGTTATGTCGACAAGTCCGGCCCGGGAGCCGAGTACAAGTACAAAGAGGACATCAACCTTCAGCGCGGCATCCGTCTCTCCAACTTCAACCTGTCCTACGTTCCCGATAACGGCCTGAAAAAATACTTCGACCGGCTGGACGTCCGGGTGCTCAACCTGGGCGGCGACCCCTACGAGTCGATATCGGTCGGGCTCCAAAAGTACGGCCGCTATCAGATGCAGTTCGACCGCCGCAAATCCGCCTACTTCTACCAGGACCTGACTCAGACGGAGGTCGGCGCTCTGTATGACCTCCACATGCTCGACTTCGACCGCGTCCAGGACAGCGGCAGCGCGAAGATCGTTCTGTCCAAGGCGATTAACCTCTTCTTCGACTTCAACCGCTACACGAAAAAGGGCCTCAGCACCACCTCGCTCGACGTCGAGCGCGTCGAGTACGAGTTCGAAAAGCCCGTCCAGGAGGAATCCCGGGAGGCTTCTCTCGGGCTGGACTTCCGGTTCGGCCGCTATTCCGTCGTCCTTGAAGAGAAATTCCTGGACTACAACAACGAGAACAGCTACTTCCTCCCCGGCTATTCGGACGGCGGCCCCGACGCCGAGTACCCCTCGGCGCTCAATTATTTCACCATGAATCAGCCTTACGACTTGAGCGGCAACCGGCATTCGCTCCGCTTCACGGCCCAGCCGTCTAGCCGATTTCTCCTCAGCGGCTACGGCCAGATCTACAACCTCGACGAGGACTTGACCTACTCGGAGTCCGCCTCCGGGCTCACCTACCTCGGCCGCCGCTTTCAATACGCCAACAGCGGCGCCGGCCGGTTCGAGCGGGACATTAATCAAGCCGGACTGGACCTCCATTACCTCCTGTTCAGCCGCTTCTCCCTGATCGGCGCGATCCGCCATCAGAACTTCGACCAGACCGGTAATCTCACCGTGGACGGCGAAACGACTTATCAGGATATCGGCTACGATACCTTGGGGGCCGATCTCGGCGGCCAGTGGGAGATCTCTCCGAACCTCATCCTGACGCTCGGCTACCGGTACGAAAGCCGAGACCTCCAAAACCTGGAGACCGTCGACTACGAGGTCAACACGACCAAGAACGGGGGCTTCGGGAACGTCCGCTGGGATCTCTCCCGCGCTCTTAAGTTCACATTCGACTACGAGCACAGCGGCTACCAGAATCCTTATACGCTGATCTCTCCGAGTTCCTACGACCGCCTCCGGATGACCGCCCGATATCAGTCCGGCGCTTTCAACATCCTCGCCTCCTATCTCTGGAACGGTACTAAAAGCGACCTCGGCACGGACGATTTTACCCCCTTCAATACGAGCCGGAACCAGTTCAGCCTGCGGGCGGGGTATCACGCCGAGAAGATCAAGGCCTTCGCCGGATACACCTATCTCCAATCCAAGCAGGAAGGCGAACGCGCCGTCGAATACCCGCCGTCATTCAGCGGCCCCGGCGGTTCCTTCCTTTGGGACATCTTGTACGAAGGGAAGGGCAGCATCTTCGACGCGAACCTCAGCTTCGATCTCAGCCAGGCCATGAGGATCGGCGGCTATGCCCTCGTCTATTCCAACTCGGGGTCCTATGAAGTCGCCCGGACGACCCTCAAAGTCTACCTCGAATACACTTTCTTCGGCGGCTACGTCGCCCAGGCCGGCTACCGTTACGTGAATTTCCAGGAAGAGCTGGGCGGCTACAACGATTACCAAGCCAATATCTTCGAGCTTTCCTTCGGCTACCGCTGGCAATAGACCGGATCAAGGAGAAAGCATGTTGAAACGATCATCTCTTCTCATCCTCCTGGTTGCCGTCTTCGCCCTCGCCGTCGTCCTGACGAGCGCGAGCGCCGGCAAACAGGTCAAGGTTCAGTCCAAGGCCGACCACGCCCAGAAGCTCTGGTCGGGTTCGGGCCACGCCGACAAAACCGCCGAAGCCTTCGTCCATTGGGACGAAGATGGCTCCGTGCCGACGAGCTGCGCCAAGTGCCACAGCACGCCCGGATACAAGGATTACATCGGCGCCGACGGATCGGCCTCGAATGTCGTCGACCAAGCGGCGCCTCTTGGGACGACCGTCGAATGCGAGGCCTGCCATGCCGACCCCGAAAACGGGGTCGTCCACAACCACACGTCCGTCATCTTCCCCTCCAAGGCCGAAGTCAAGGACTTGGGCCCCGAAGCCCTCTGCATGGAGTGCCATCAGGGCCGGGCCTCCACGGTTTCCGTGGACGCTTCGATCGCCGCGTCCGGCGTCCCCGATGACACCCCGAGCTCCAAGCTGCGTTTCATCAACGTCCACTATTACGCCTCGGCCGCGACCCAGATGGGGACGGTCGCCAAGGGCGGGTACGAATACGCGGGAAAGACCTATGATGCCCGGTTCTCCCATATCACCGGATACAACGCTTGCCAAACCTGCCACAATCCCCATTCGCTCGAGGTCGAACTCGAAGCCTGCAACACCTGCCATACGGGGATCAAGGACCCGAAGAATATCCGCTTCCTGGGGTCGCTGGAGGACTACGACGGCGACGGGAACATGACCGAGGGCATCTACTACGAGATCGAAACCCTCAAAGGAATCACGTACGAGGCCCTGCGCGTTTACGCCCGGGAGGTCATCGGCAAGCCGATCGCCTACGACACCCTCGCCTATCCCTATTTCTTCAATGACAAGAACGACAACGGTGTCGTCGATTCCGATGAGGCCGACAGCTCCAACGGGTACGGCAGTTTCTCCCCCCGTCTTCTCCGGGCCGCCTATAATTACCAGGTGGCGCAGAAGGATCCGAACTCCTTCGCCCACGGCGGAAAATACGTCATCGAGCTCCTCTATGATTCGACCATGGATCTTCGCCAGGCGGCGGGTAGCGAGATGGCCGCTGATTCCGTCACACGTCCCGATCCGGCCCAGACCATCCAGTCGGGGTGGCTTAATCAACCCGTCAAAAGCCGGGACATTCTGCGCCGGGGCGGCCAGTCCGTCGAAGAGGACCCGGCCGGTGAGTCCGAAAATGCGATCTATCGGCAAAGCGAAGACGGCGGTCATGGTTCCCTCAGAAGGACAGACGAAGGACACTTCGACGGCTCCTCGATGGCCTTCCGGGATTGGGACGCCGACGGCGCCGTTCCGGCCTCCTGCGCCAAGTGCCACAGCGCCGAAGGCCTCCCCTATCTCCTCCAGAACGGAGCAATCGACAAGGCCATGCCCATCTCCAACGGCCTTCTCTGTACGACCTGCCACACCTCGCCTCCCCACACGCGCGCCACGGGCCCGGTCAAATTCCCCTCGGGCGCGGTCAAGGACCTGGGCGATTCCTCCAACCTCTGCTTGAACTGCCACCAAGGACGCGCCTCCAAGAAATCGGTCGATGCCTCGATCGCCGGGGGACCGGCCCCTTACCGCTTCACCAACATCCACTATTTCCCCGCGGCCGCGTCCTTTTTCGGCAACGAGGTCCAAGGCGGGTACGAGTTCAGCGGAAGGTCATACGCCGGACGCAATCCCTACAACAGCCACCTGGGCCTTCTCGACAACTGTGTCGAGTGCCATTTCGGGACCAAGAGCTTCAACCGCAGGCAGGATGCTTCTGATGACATGTTCCACAACGCCGCTCCCAGCAAAGAAGACTGCTCGTCCTGCCACGGAAATGACATCGCCCAGCCCCACCCCGGCGACCCCGCCCAATTTGAGTTCGAAGGCATCCGGCCGGCCCATATCCCCGACTACGACGCCGACGGAAATACCAAGGAATCACTCGAGGCTGAGCTCGACGGGCTGGAAGAGGCCCTCTACGCCCAGCTCCAGGATTATGGAAATCGGGTCGGGAGGCCGATCGCCTATGACGAAGCCGCCTACCCCTATTTCTTTAATGACCTCAACGGCAACGGCTTCGCCGACCCGGAAGAGGCCAGCCGCGAAAACGCGTACCTGTTCGACGCCCCCACGCTCAGAGCCGGCTACAACTACCAGTTCAGCAAGAAAGAGCCCTGCGGCTACATCCACAACGCGATCTACCTGGCCCAGCTCCTGGTCGATTCGATCGAGCACCTCGGCGGGAAAATTGCCAAGTACGGCTGGCGCTAGAAGAAGGGGCACGGTCCTGTTATAGAGTCTGTCCCCTCCGATTTTCCAGGGCGGCATCTTCGGATGCCGCCTTTTTTTTGCCTTCCTTACACCCTCCAGTTCCCCGGTTTATTAATTTTCCCGTTGCTTGTGCAACGCCTACTTGGCTGGCGCCCATTCAATTGCTGAAATTTAAAAATTCGTGCCTTTGGTTGTCTGGCACCTTTATTGTATTTCCCCTCCCCTCGTGAAAGGGGATGAAGGGGAGGGGGCTCTTTTGGTCTTCACCCTCTCCCCGACCCTCTCCCATCAGAAGGGAGAGGGGGATACCGACAATTCGGAGATTGCTATGATGTCCCCAATTTTCCCCCTTTTTTTATTCTCAGGAGATAGATGTTGAGTCTTCCAATTCTATATGCTATAGAATATCGTGTCGGAGCTCGGAAAAGGGCAATCATCAAGAGATGGAGGCGAGGATGAAGCAGAAAACCATTTTGGTCAGCCTCGGTATCTTCCTGTCGGCATTCCTGGCGTCGCCTCTCCCCGGCCAGCAGTGCGTCGAATGCCATAAGAAAACGACTCCGAGCATCGTCAGCGACTGGCAATTGAGCAAGCACAGCCAGAACGACGTGAATTGCACCGTCTGTCACGGCGAGGACCACAAGGCGGCCAACGACTATGCCGTGGCCCGCATCCCCACCCCCGATACCTGCGCCCAGTGCCATGAAGAAAAGGTCGCCCAGTTCAAGAAAGGCAAGCACGCTTTGGCCTGGGCGGCCATGAAGGCGATGCCCACTGCCCACGCCCAGCCAGTCGCCATGATGGAAGGCATGAAAGGCTGCGGCGGATGCCACAAGATCGGACTCAAGTCCGAGACTGAGATGCGCGACCTCCAGAAGGCCGGGTCCGGATTCGGCCGCGCCTCCTGCGACGCCTGCCATACGCGGCACATTTTCTCGGTTACTGAGGCCAGACAGCCGCAGGCCTGCCAGACCTGCCACATGGGCTTCGACCATCCCCAGTGGGAGATGTATTCGGCCTCCAAGCATGGCGTCCGCTATCTCCTCAAACAAAACAAGACCCTTCCCGAGACTGTCGCCGCGCCTGCCTGTCAGACCTGCCACATGCAGGAAGGGAACCACGAGGTCCGGGCCGCCTGGGGCTTCCTGGCCGTAAGGCTTCCGATGCCCGAGGACAAGCAGTGGACGGCTGACCGGGCCACCATCCTCCAAGGCCTGGGTGTCCTCGACCCGGCCGGGAATCCTACCGGACGGCTCGACGTCGTCAAGGCAGCCGATGTGGCCCGTCTGACCCAGGAAGCCTGGCAGGCCGAGCGGGACAAGATGATCAAGACCTGCAACCAGTGCCACAGCGTGAATTTCGCCAAAGCGGAGCTGGCCAAGGGCGACGACATGATCCGGGAAGTCGACCACCTGATGGCCGAGGCCCTCCGCATCGTAGCCGGTCTTTATAAGGACGGGATAATACCCAAACCGGCCGGCTATGCCTATGCCTTCCCCGACCTCCTCACTTTCCACGACGCCGCGACCGAAGTCGAGCAGGAGCTCTTCGTCATGTTCCTCGAACACCGGATGCGTTCGTTCCAGGGGACATTCCACGCCAACCCGGACTACGCCCTCTGGTACGGCTGGAGCGAGATGAGGCGGTCCCTGAAGAAGGTCGAGACCATGGCCGCCGAGATGCGGAAATATCCTCCCGCCCGTTGAAAAAATTCTACCAATCCTATATTATTTATAGTCTTTATAAGGCGGAAAGGCATGCTTAAAGCCATAAAAAATTTCTTCACTTCGATCAAAGTGGCCATCGTTCTCCTCATCCTCCTGATCGCGGCCTCCATCCTCGGGACGCTGATCCCCCAGGGCCGGACCGGCCAGGAATACCTCGTCCGGTACGGCCAGCTCGGCGGCCTTTTCCAGAAACTCCAGTTCACCCGGCTCTACCAGTCTTTCTGGTATGTCGCCATCCTCGCCCTTTTCAGCCTGAACATCATTATCTGCACGCTTGTCCGCCTCTCCCCTAAGCTCCGCCGGGCCTTGCGGCCGAAGTGCGACCTCGACCCCAAAAACGTCCTGGTCCTCAAGATAAAGGACAAGATTAAAATGTCCCTGGCTCCGGCCGCGGCCGTCCAGGCCGTCCAGGCCGAACTCGGCCGCCGGCATTACCGCGTCCGGGAACAAGGTGCCGAGAAAAAACATTGTCTCCTCGCCCGAAAGAGGATCCTGGGCATTTTCGGTTCCGACGTCGTTCACGTCGGCCTCTTGATCATCCTCGCCGGAGGCATCATCAGCGGCCTGGCCGGCGTGCGTGGGAGCCTCACGCTCTCCGAAAACCAGACCCTCCCCGTCCCCCAGGCCGGCTTCTCCGTCCGCCTGGACAAGTTCATTACTGAGTTCTACCCCGATGGAAACGTCAAGGACTGGAAGAGCGAGCTCACGATCATCGACGGCGACAAGCCGGTCCTCCAGAAGTCCGTCGAGGTCAACCACCCGCTGAGCTACAAGGGCTTCGTCTTCTACCAGAGCGGCTACGGCTCGAACTGGGAAAACCCGGAACTCGAGGTCCGGCTCAAGAAGAAAAGTGACCCCGGCTATCTCAAGAACATTCGGCTGAGGGTCGGTCAGCCGGCCGCGGTCGAAGGCGAGGATCTCACCCTGACCGCCACCCGTTTTCTGCCCGACTTCGTCCTGGACGAAAAGAACCAGCCCTCGACCCGATCGCTCGAACCCAACAACCCGGCCGTCCTCATCCGGGGGGAGCGCGCCGGGGCCGAGGTCTTCTCCGGCTGGATCTTCGCCAAGTTCCCGGATTTCGCCCAGATGCACCAGGCCGCGGAGAGCGAATTCAAAGCCGAACTCAAGGACGCTAAGGCCCCCCAGTATTCCGTCCTCCAGACGGCCAAGGACCCGGGGGTTCCGCTGATCTGGGTCGGTTGCGCGGTGTTGATGCTTGGACTGTCCATAGCCTTCTACTGGCCGACGCGTGAAATCCGCCTCGTTCTCGAGGAGAGCCAGGGAAAAACGGAGATCTCTGCGGGCGGAATCTCGACCAAAAGCCGGGAGGCCTTCCAGTCGGAATTTGAGGGCATCATGAATGCCCTGAGGAAAACAAAATGAACGAATCCACAATCTTCACCGTATCCTTTGTCCTGTACATCGGGTCGGCGCTTTTCTACCTTGCTTTCCTTTATTCCAAGCGCAGGACCATCGCCAGGACCGGCTTCGTCCTCGCCCTCGTCGGCCTCGTTCTCCATACGCTCGCTCTTGTCCTGAGGACGATCGAGAGCGGCCATGCCCCCTTCACCAACATGTACGAGTCCCTGTCCTTCTTCGCCTGGGCGACCGTCGTCGCCTACCTGGTCATCGAATGGAAATTCCAGGCCCCCAAGCCGGGCGCCTATCTGCTCCTCATCGTCGTCGCCCTGATGGCCCTGGCTTCCTCGCCGCTCATGCCCAAGGACGCCACGCCGCTCGTACCGGCCCTCCAGAGCTACTGGCTCTGGCTCCATGTCTCGGTGACCCTGCTCGGCGAGGCTTTCTTTGCCGTCGCCTTCATCACGAGCATCATGTATTTGCGGGCGGAGGCCCGGGAAAAAAAGGGGCCCGCGCCGAAGACGGCCCTCACCGCCGAGCGTCTGGATTCCATCAGCTACCGGGCGATCTCCGTCGGGTTCCCTCTCTTCACTTTGGGCGGGCTGGTCTTCGGCATGGTCTGGGCATACAAGGCCTGGGGGACTTACTGGAGCTGGGACCCGAAAGAGGTCTGGAGCCTGATCACCTGGTTCGTCTTCGCCCTTTACCTCCACACCCGGATCGTCATGGGTTGGAAGGGCCGGCGCTCGGCGGCCATCGCCATCTTCGGCTTCCTCGCCGCCCTGTTCACCTACTTCGGAGTCAATTACCTCCTGGCCGGCCTTCACTCGTACGCCTGAGCCAGGGGATAGCGAAAAGGCAACCTGAGGAGCGTGCTTATGCCTGCTGAAGAAGTAAAATCGCCAAGCCCTCCCCTGGAAGAAGTAAAGTCGAAAAAGAGGTCCCGGAAGAAAAGGGTATTTATCGCCCTCGGGATTCTTGTCTTCATACTTCTTCTTTTCGCCGGCACGGCCGAGTACACCTCCCATCACAAGTTCTGCTCCGTCTGTCACTACATGAAACCGTTCTACAAGAGCTGGGAGGAGTCCGCGCACTCCGGAATCGAGTGCAGCAAGTGCCACTATCCCCCCGGGATGAGGTCCTTCCTCCGGGTGAAGCTGGAAGGCCTCAACCAGGTCCTCCGCTATTGGACGAAGCTCTACGTCAAATCAAAGCCCTGGGCGGAGATCCCGGACGAGAGCTGTCTCCGGCCGGGATGCCATGAGAAAAGACTCCTGGAAGGCCAGGTCGCGTTTAAGAAAGTCGTCTTCGACCACAAGGTCCACCTGGAGGATCTGAGAAGGGGCAAGCAGCTGCGCTGTACGAGCTGCCATTCGCAGATCGTCCAGGGAGACCACATCACGGTGACCGAAAGCAGCTGCTTTATCTGCCATTTCAAGGACAGCGAACATTACCCGGAGATCGGCCGCTGCTCCCACTGCCATCTGCGGAAAGACCTGAGCTCGGATAAGGCGCGTTTCAACCACACGGTCGTCTACGATAAAAACTTCAATTGCGACAAGTGCCACAGCCAGATCATCATGGGTGACGGCGCGGTTCCCCGCGAGAACTGTTTCCGTTGCCACTTCGAGAACGATCGGC
>CAYGXD010000016.1:27359-31102 GCA_964353705.1 uncultured Eubacteriales bacterium
GACGGCGCGGTTCCCCGCGAGAACTGTTTCCGTTGCCACTTCGAGAACGATCGGCTGGACAAGTACGGCGAAACCGACCTGATGCACACGACGCACATCTCCGGGCACAAGATCGAATGCAACCTTTGCCACGTGGAGATCCAGCACAAGATCGTCAAGGACATCGAGACAATCGCCGACTGCCGGACCTGTCACACCGGCTTCCACGAAGCCCAGAAGATCCTTTACACCGGACAGGGGGGCAAGGGCGTCGCCCATCCTGAGCCCAATGTCATGCTGGAGAAGGGCCTGAGCTGCAAGGGCTGCCATATGTTCCACGAGGAGGCTGGTGGAAAGCTGGTCAAGGCCGATACCCTGGTCTCGAGGGAAAAGGCCTGCGAGTCCTGCCACGGGGCCGGATTCGGCCGTCTCCTCAGGAACTGGCAGGTTTCGACCGGGAAGAAGCTCGGTGAGATCAAGGGCATCTATGCCAAGGCCAAGAGCGAGGTCGCCGCTTCCCCGGCCGCCGCGAAGGCGAAAGCTCGGGAACTCCTCCAGGAGGCCGCCTTCAACATCGATGTCGTCGAAAAGGGCAAGGCTGTTCACAATATCACCTATTCCCAGGACCTGCTGCTGGCCGCCTTCCAGCGGATCGAGGAAGCCCTCAAAACGGCCGGATCTTCCTACCGTCCGCAAAAGCTCCTGGTCGAGGCGGCGGCCGCCCCCGGCCAGTGCTCCCAATGTCACGCCGGGATAGAAGAGATCAACGTCAAGATTTTCGGCTCGTCCTTTCCCCATAAATCCCATGTCGTCGGGAAGAAGATGGAGTGCGGCCTCTGCCACTCCAATTCCAGGCGCCACGGGGAGTTCATCGGCACCAAAAAAGGCTGCGCGGCCTGCCATCATGAGGACGCCCGGAAGGACTGCGGGAGCTGCCACTTCATCCAGAAAACACTATACGGAGGGGGAACGATCGATGCCTTCTCCGTGCCCCGGGACCTGATGGCCGAAGCCGGCGCGGAGTGCGACGGCTGCCACGAACGCAAAGACGGCCGCATCAGCCGGCCGGACGCCGCAGCCTGCGCCAACTGCCATGAAGAGAGCTATAAGAAAACGTTTGAGGAATGGCGGGCGGCTTACCGGGAGCTCCGGGCCGGCCTCGAGACTGCGCTGACCGAAAAGAAAAAGGCGAGTCTGAGCGAGGCGGGCAAGGCGCGTCTGGCCGAGATCGAGGGTTTCGTGTGTCAGATCGATGAAGACGGAAGCTCGGGGATTCACAATTCCCAGTTCATTCAGGACATCTTGACAAAGCTGGCCAAGGAAGTAAAATCAATCGCCTGACGGACTTCACATGAAAAGACGGGCCTTCATTAACCTCTTTCTCGGCGGTTCGCTCCTCGGCACCGTCATCTCGTTTCTTTATCCCGTCATCCGCTACCTCATCCCGCCGCGTCAGAGCGAAGCGGCTGCCAAGAAGATCGTCGCTGCTAAGGTCGGCGAGCTGGCGCCCAACTCCGCCAGGCTCTTCAGGTTTGGGTCGTCAGCCGCCATCCTTATCCACACCTCAGACGGAGAGCTCCGGGCTTTCTCTGCGACGTGCACCCATCTCACCTGCACCGTTAATTATGAAGGTGACACTGGGACTTTATTCTGCCCCTGTCACAACGGCCGTTTTGACCTGGCCGGGAACGTCCTTTCGGGGCCGCCGCCCAAGCCGCTGGAAGCCTATGAGGTCGAGCTCTCGGGCGGCGACATCTATGTCTCCAGGAAGACGTGAGATGAGCAAGTGGCAGGAAAAAGTGGAGGCCTATCTCGAGCCTCGCTTCCAGCTTTCGGCCATCCGGAATTTCGCCAACAAAAAGAAGGTTCCTGAGCACAGACATTCCTTTTGGTATTTCTTCGGCGGAATCTGCCTATTCCTATTTATCATCCAGGTCCTGACCGGGGTCCTTCTCCTGCTCTACTACACGCCGTCGGTGGACGCGGCCCACGAGAGCGTCCAATTCATCATGAGCCAGGTCAAGTTCGGCTGGCTCATCCGGTCGGTCCACAGCTGGACGGCCAACATCCTGGTCGGAGTCCTCTTCATCCACATGTTCAGCACATTCTTCCTCAAGGCCTACCGCCCCCCCCGGGAGCTGACCTGGATAACCGGTTTCCTCCTCCTCGTCCTCTTCCTGGCCTTCGGGTTCAGCGGCTACCTGCTGCCCTGGAATGAGCTCTCTTTCTTCGCCACCCGGGTGGGCACGGACATCGCCGGGGTCATCCCCTTCGTCGGGAAGGCACTCAAAACGTTTATATTAGGAGGGCAGGAAGTTTCCGGCGCCACCCTGACCCGCTTCTTCTGGCTCCATGTGGCCGTCCTGCCGGCCATCGCTATCCTGATCATGGGTATCCATATCATCCTCGTCCAGACCCTGGGGATGAGCAAGCCGATCGGCGTCGGCGAGACCAAGGAGATCTCCTTTTTCCCGGAATTTATCCTCAAGGATGCCCTCGGCTGGCTGATCATCCTGGCCGTTGTCGGCGCGGTCTGTGTCTTCCTCCCCTGGGAAGCCGGCCCCAAGGCCGATCCTTTCGCCTCGACCCCGCTCGGCATAAAGCCGGAGTGGTATTTCACCTTCATGTTCACCACCCTCAAGCTCGTCCCTGCCCATATCTTCACAATTGAGGGCGAGATACTTGCCGTCCTGGGTTTCATGCTGGGCGGCTTGCTCTTGATGCTCGTCCCGTTCCTGGACCGGGGGGCGGCCCGGGAAAAGAGAAGTCCGATATTCTCGGCGGTCGGATTGGCCGTGGTGCTGTACATCGTCGTCATGACCGCCCTGACTTATCTGGCGCCCAACATAGGAAAATAGATATGCCTTTGAAATCATCTTGGCGAGGAGCGATACGCTGCGGCCGTCTCGGGCTGGCGGCGCTCGTGATCATGTCAGCCCCCCTATCCCTTTCGGCTCAAAAGAATTCCTGCGTGGACTGCCACTTGGGGATGGACGACGCCCTCAAGGCGCCGGCCGAAGGCTTCAACGCCGACGTCCACAAGCAGTTCGGGCTCAGCTGCCAGGACTGCCACGGCGGGAACCCGGCCCAAGATGATGTCGAGCTGGCCAAAGACCGTTCCTTCAAGGGTTCGCCCGAAAGGGCCAAGATCCCGGAGTTCTGCGGCTCCTGCCACTCCAACTCAGAATATATGAGGCGCTTCAATCCCAACCTGCGGGTGGACCAGCTGGTCCTCTACTGGACAAGCCAGCACGGCCGGCTCTTGAAAAAGGGAGATACGAGCGGCGCCGTCTGCACGGACTGCCACGGAGTCCACGGCATCCAGCCGGCCAGCTTCCCCAAATCGCAGGTCTTCCCCTGGAACATCCCTCAAACCTGCGGCCGCTGCCATTCGAGCGCCGACACCATGAAAGCTTACGGGATATCCATCAAGCAGGTCGATGATTACAAGCAGAGCGTCCATGCCCGGGCCCTTTTCGAGAAAAAGGACCTCAGCGCCCCGGTGTGCAATGACTGCCACGGCAACCACGGCGCGGCTCCGCCCGAAATCAGCTCCATCGCGTTTGTCTGCCGGCAGTGCCATCCGAGCGCGGGCGACCTGTTCTCGAAAAGCCCCCACAAAGAGGCCTTTGATTCTCTCGGGATCTCGGAGTGCGAGGCCTGCCACGGCAACCATCGTATCTCCCCTCCTTCGGATGAGCTTCTCGCCGGGGGAAAACAAGATGTCTGCGTCCAATGTCATGAGGCCGGCACGGAAGCCCACC
>CAYGXD010000016.1:31202-43476 GCA_964353705.1 uncultured Eubacteriales bacterium
CTATGGGATTTATAGGAATAATATTGACAAACCCCCGCGACTTTCCTAAAATAGAGTCTCAATTTTCCGGAGAAGCGAGCAGTCGTTCGCGTCCGTGAATTCCAGGGAGGACAGATGAAAAAGACGCTTATCTTCGTCGCCGTCATGGCCGCGGCTGCGGCGGGCCTTTGGAGCCAGACGTTCACCTACATCGGGGCGGCCAAATGCGCCGTCTGCCACAAGACGGAATCCCAGGGCAAGCAGTATCCGATCTGGCAGGAGGCCAAGCATTCCCAGTCGCTCGCCGCGCTCAGCACTCCCCAGGCCGCTGAGTACGCCAAGGCGGCCAATGTCCAGAACCCCGTCGAAAGCCCGGATTGCCTCAAGTGCCACTCTCCCTTGTATGAAAAGGCCCTCGAGCTGAAGGCGGAGGGAGTCAGCTGCGAGGTCTGTCACGGGCCGGGAAGCGAATACAAAAAGCTGAACATCATGAAAGATCAGGCCCTGGCCAGGCAGAACGGCCTCGTCGCTTATGACAGCCAGGACGCCGTCAAGAAGCAGTGTCTGACCTGCCACGCCAACGCCCACGGCAAGAGCTTCGATTTCGCCACCGCCGTCGAGAAGATCAAACACAACAAGCCGGCGCAATGACGGCGTCCTTTGGGCGCTTTCTGAGGCTCGCGGTTCCCATGCGGCACTTCCGTCCCGCCCTGTTCATCCTGGCCCTTATCCCTTCGCTCCTCCAGGCCCAAGAGGCCGCCGCCCCTCCGTCTTCCCGGAACTCCGCCTGTCTCGCCTGCCACGGCCAGGCCGCAACGGCCAGCCAGCTTCGGCTCAATGAGGGTCATCTTCCGGCCTCCGTCCACTCCTCCCTTCTCTGCATCGACTGCCATGCCGTCCAGGCTGGAAAAAGGCAGGGAGATGTCCCTCACCAGAAGGATATCCCGCCGCCGAACTGCACGGCATCCTGCCACCGCGAAGCGTCCGAGAAGGAGCCTGGGCTGAAACCTTTAACCTATCCGGACAGCGTCCATGGAAGGGCCTACATCGAAAGGGGCGTCGGCGAGGTGGCCAGATGCTGGGATTGCCACGGCAAGCACAACATCCGCGCTTATACGGACCCCGAGTCGACCGTCTATCGCAAGAACATCCCTCAAACTTGCACCGCCTGCCATGAGGACATGGCAGTGGTCGTCAAGTACCACATCCACAGCGAGATGCCCTATCAGGAGTATAGGAAGAGTGTCCACGGAAAGGCCCTCTTCGAGAAGGGGCTCGTCCAATACGCCGCGATCTGCACCGATTGCCACGGGGTGCACGACATCCAGGGAGTGGGAGAGCCTCACCTCATGGCCAAACAGCCCCAGACCTGCGGCCGCTGTCACGAGCTCGTCTTCAACGAATACAAGGAAAGCATCCACGGCCGACAGGCGCTGGCCGGAAACATCGACTCCCCCCTCTGTGTCGATTGCCACGGTGAACACGGGATCGCTTCGCCCGAGGATGAAAGATCCCCGGTCTTCAGCACGAACATTCCCGACACCTGCTCGGCGTGCCACGCCCGGCCCGAGATCATGAAGAAATACGGCATCTCCGAGGACAAGATCGCGACTTTCATCGACAGCCTCCACGGCATCGCCGTCGGGTTCGGCTCGAAATCGGCAGCCACCTGCGCCAGCTGTCACGGCGTCCATGACATCCGGCCCGCCTCCGACCCCAAGTCAAAGATCAACCCGGCCAACCTGCGCTCCACCTGCGGACAGGCCGACTGCCACCCTCAGATGCCGGAGAAAATCGCTTTGTCCAAGATCCATATCGGCCCGGGTTCGAAAATTTCGCCCGTGCTCTTTTTCGTCCAGCGGATTCTCGTCATCTCAGTTTTTATTGTGTTGTTCATCACCGTCGCCTGGTTTATCCCGGGTTTTATCAAAAAAGTCCGACTGTTGAAAAAATGACCGGCAGAAAGGCCAGGTTTTCTCTCCTTCTTATCCTGTCCGCCGTCCTCTTTGTCTTGCTCTCCTCTCCGGCCGCAGCTCAGTCCGACGAGGATTGCCTGACCTGTCATTCAGACAAAGACCTCGAGTCGGAAGCCGGAAAGTCCCTATTCGTGGACCTGGCCAAGTCCCAAGTTTCGATCCACGGACAAGCGGGGATCACCTGCGTCAATTGCCACGCCGACCTCCAGAAGATCAAGGACTTCCCCCATGAATCGCCCCTTAAACCGGCCGTCTGCGGGGAATGCCATGAGACGGCCGTCCAGGAGTTCGAGAAGAGCATCCATCAGGCGGCCAACGAGAAGGGTGTGTCCGGGATCACCATCGGCTGCAAGGACTGCCACGGCACTCATGAGATAAAGCCCCCAGACGACTTCGACTCGCCGACCTTCGCCATCAATCTCCCGGCCACCTGCGAGAAATGCCACCTCGAAAGAGTCCCCTCGAAGAAAGGCGCCGGGTTCATCGGCGGGTATAACCGGAGCGCCCACTTCAAAGCCCTCGAGAAATCCGGGCTGACGATGTCGGCCAACTGCAGCCACTGCCACGGCGCCCACGATATCAAGGGTGTCGCCGACGAGTCGTCTCTTGTCTCCCGAAAGAACATCATCACAACGTGCGGCTCCTGCCACGTCGGCATCGAGAGAGGTTACCTGGAGAGTGTGCACGGCCTAGATTATGTCAAGCGCAACAAGGATGTCCCCGTCTGCACGGACTGCCACAGTGAACACGACATCCTCTCGCCGGAGGATATCAACTCAACGGTCTACTCCACGAAGGTCGCGCAGGTCTGTGCCCGCTGCCACGACGACATGGCTCTGAGCCGGCAGTACGGGTTTTTGACTTCCCGGCTCAAGACCTATAACGAAAGCTTCCACGGCACTGCCGCCAAGTTCGGCGAAACTCGGGTGGCCAACTGCGCTTCCTGCCACGGCTTCCACGACATCCGCGCCTCTTCGGACCCGAAATCCTCCATCAACAAGGAGAACCTTCCGGCGACCTGTGGACAATGCCATCCCGGAGCCAGCCGCCATTTCGCCGAAGGCCGCATCCACAGCACTCCCGAGCAAACCGACACGGCTAAGTACAGGACCTCGCACGTCGTCAAGAACGTCTATATCTTCATCATCGCGGCCATCATCGTGGTCATGGTGATCTTCATCGCCGCCGACTTCCTGCGCCGCATCCTCCGGAAGGAGAAGCATGGATAGCCCACCGCTCATCCGGGACGAGGAAGTCTTCCTGCGGATGAACCTGGCCGAGCGCCTCCAGCACTGGGTGCTCATCAGCAGTTTCCTTCTTCTGATCGTCACCGGGCTGCCCCTCTTTTTCTATGACGTCAAGCTCTTCAAATGGCTCCTCCCGAGCGGGCAGAGCTTCTACATACGCGGCATCATCCACCGGATCGCCGCGGTCGTCATGATCGCCAACCTCATCGCTCACCTCCTCTATACCGCCCTGACCCGGCGGGGGCGGGACAATCTCAAAGAGATGTTTCCCCGGTGGCAGGATATCAAGGACGCCGTCGGGCTCTTCGGCTACAATGTCGGGCTGACCCGTTTCCTCGACCGGCGCGGCATCGGCCGGAAATTTTTCCAGAAACACCCCTACTGGCTGTTCAAGAAACACCCGCTCTACGGCCGCTACAACTTCGTCGAGAAGTTCGAGTATTGGGCCCTGGGCTGGGGGACATTCGTGATGATCTTCAGCGGGTTCTTCATGTGGAACGTGGAGCTGTCGCTGCGCTTTTTCCCGCTCTGGGTCCATGATATCTTCATCATCATCCATGGGTACGAGGCCATCCTGGCCTTTTTAGCCGTCATCATCTGGCACATGTACAACGTCCACCTCAGCCCCGAGGTCTTCCCGATGAGCAAGGTCTGGCTGAATGGGAAAATAACCGGCAAGGAGCTGCGGCTTCTCCATCCTCTGGAATACGAGAAGATTCTGGAGGAACGTCGGAAGATTCTTTCGGCCGAAGCCCTCTAGGCTATCGGCACTTCCCCCCCCCGAATGTTTAGTCCAATTTATAGGGAATGAGCACGAAAGGGTGCTTTTTCCCATTGAAACCGCGTATATCCCGGGTCACCAGCTTGAGTCCGGCCGCGAGGGCCAGCACAGCCTGGAAGGCATCGGGGAGCTTCCAGCCGTGTTTCCTCCTCAGCGCCGCGGCGCCGGTTGCGTCGTCCCCGCTCAAAGACAGGCACTCGAATCCGTCGCATAGCTCCAAGGCGGCGAGATTCTCCTCCTCCGTCCCCCCGCTGAGCACTTCGGCCCGGGTGATCACTGAGAGTACGGCCTCGCCGTCCCGGAGCCTCCCCAGCCATTTCGTTGCGGCCTCGATTCCACGGAGATGATCGATGAGAACGACAGAATCCAGAAGATAGGCCGGTTTCATGTTTGGCCTTCCCACTCTTTGCGGAGGGCGTCGACATGAGCCCGACTGTCGCCCTTTAGCGAGGTCCATGTCCCCGCTGTTTCCCGTAAGACGGCCGCTAAGCCTTTTTCTGCCTTGATGCGGCGAAATTCCCTGATCGCCCGGCGGATGACCTCGGCGTTCGACATCTTATGCCGCCGGCCGTAGCTTTCCAGCCACGCCTTTTCTTCCTCTCGTATTGATATGATCGTCCTGGTCATGCGCGCCATCCTCGTCACCTCGATATATATATATCAGTAAGGTGATATCATGTCAAGGCGTTTGATGGGCGCCCCGGGCTTCATGGCGGCACAAGAATAGTCCCCGCCGGACGCTGGCGGCTACACCGTCCTTGCCATGCGAGCGCCAAGCCCTCCGGTGCTCATAATAAGGACGTATGCGCCTGGCCAAAACTCTCATCGACATTCTGCCTTTCTCATTTCCGTTCCAGATGGTAATTTTCAGATTCCTTCTCCCTGCGCCCGCTTATGCGATGGCCCTTATTGTTCGCACGTCCAGGGATAGTCATTCCCTTTCAACTGCACCGGGACCATTTTTCAGACCTTCTACAGTTTCGCCACAACGTTTCTTAGCATTTGCTGCGCGGCCAGAGCGACATCTGCCAGGTCTGCGTTCGCAACTGCCTGCATCAAGGCGATCAGGTCAACGGCAGATCGGCGTCCGCTCTTCCTTTTGCTTCAAAGAATCAGTAAAATAGCCCAAATGCGCGCGAAGGCTCAAGGGATGAACTCCACCCTGAGCCTTTCCCAAAACGCCTGTCTCGTCCTCGAGGACGGCACGGTCTTCCAAGGCTACTCCTGCGGCTATGATGGCGAGGCGCGGGGCGAGGTCGTCTTTAACACCGCCATGACCGGCTACCAGGAGATCCTTACCGACCCTTCCTACAAGGGCCAGATCGTAACCATGACTTACCCGCTGATCGGCAACACCGGCTGCAATGCCGAAGACATCGAATCCGGGAGGCCGTGGGTAGAGGGCTTCGTCCTCAAGGAAATGGCGGCGGCACCCTCCAACTGGCGCTCCGGCGAAGGACTTCCCGACTACCTCAGGCGGCACAGAATCCCGGCTATCCAAGGCATAGACACGCGAAAACTGACCAGAATCCTCCGGCGTACCGGCGCCCAGCGCGGATTGATTACGATGTCGGAGGCCGGCCTTCCGTCTCTCCGCGAGCGGGTTAGGACAGTCCCTTCGATCGTCGGCCTCGACCTGGTTAAAGAGGTGAGCTCGTCCGAGCCGTATCGTTGGCATGAGGGGACCTACGATTGGCCGGAAGGCTATGCAGACAAGAATAGCTTCGATTATTTTGTGGTCTCCTACGATTTCGGGATCAAGAGGAATATCCTGCGCAGCCTGGTTGACCGGCGGATGGAGGTTCTCGTCGTCCCCGCCTCGACGACGGCCGCAGAGGTCCTCAAGCTCAAGCCCGACGGCGTTTTTCTCTCCAACGGGCCCGGCGACCCCGAGCCGGTTTCCTACGCCATTGAGAATATCCGGGCCTTGATCGGGAAAGTCCCGCTCTTCGGCATCTGCCTCGGCCACCAGCTCATCGGGCTGGCCCTCGGAGGAAAGACCTTCAAGCTCCGGTTCGGCCACCATGGGGCCAACCACCCCGTCAAGAACCTGGAGACGGGAGCCATCGAGATAACGTCTCAAAACCACGGATTTGCGGTGGACATCGATTCGCTCCAGGGTCTGGCCAAGCTGACCCATCTCAACCTCAACGACCTGACTTCCGAGGGACTCTCGGTCCGGGAAAAATTCCTGTTCACGGTCCAGTATCATCCGGAGAGCTCGCCGGGCCCCCATGATTCCGGTTACCTCTTCTGCGATTTCGCCCGGATGATGGACGAGTTCAAGGAGAGATGACGTGCCGCGGCGCCAGGACATCCAGTCTATCCTTGTGATCGGCTCCGGGCCGATCATCATCGGCCAAGCTTCGGAGTTCGACTACTCGGGGACCCAGGCCCTCAAGGCCCTCAAGGAGGAGGGATTCCGGCTCATCCTGGTCAATTCCAATCCCGCCACGATCATGACCGACCCCGAGTTCTCCGACCGGACCTACCTCGAACCCCTGACCGCGGACTACCTGGAGCGGATCATCGAAAGGGAAAAGCCGGACGCCCTTCTCGCCACTCTGGGCGGCCAGAAAGCGCTCAACCTCGCCCTCGAGCTCGACGACCGGGGCGTCCTCGGAAAACACGGGGTCCGGCTGATCGGTGTGAGCGCCGCATCGATCCGCAAGGCCGAGGACCGGCTGCTCTTTCGCCAGGCCATGGAGAAAATCGGGCTCGAGGTCCCGGATTCCGGCTATGCCTCAAACCTCGATGAGGCCGTGGCCATCGCCGGACGCCTGGGCTTCCCTCTCGTCGTCCGTCCCTCCTTCACCTTGGGGGGAACGGGCGGAAATATTATTTATGGCTGGGATGATTTTCATCGGTTCGTCCCGCTCGGGCTGGCCATAAGCCCCGTCTCCCGCGTGCTCATCGAAAAGTCCATCAGCGGCTGGAAGGAATTCGAGCTCGAGGTCATGCGCGACCGGAAGGATAACGTCGTCATCGTCTGCCCGATCGAGAACTTCGATCCCATGGGTGTCCATACCGGTGACTCCATCACCGTGGCTCCGGCCCAGACCCTGACCGATAAGGAATACCAGAGGCTGCGCGATGCCTCGGTGGCGATCATGCGGGAGATCGGGGTCGAGACCGGCGGATCCAACATCCAGTTCGCCCTCAACCCGGAGGACGGCCGGATGATGGTCATTGAGATGAACCCTCGGGTTTCCCGCTCCTCGGCGCTCGCTTCCAAGGCGACCGGCTTCCCCATCGCCAAGATAGCCGCCAAGCTGGCCGTCGGCTATACACTCGACGAGATCCTGAACGACATCACCAAGAAGACTCCGGCCTGCTTTGAGCCGGCCATCGATTACGTCGTCGTCAAGATCCCCCGCTTCGCCTTCGAAAAGTTCCCCGAGGAGGTCCGGCACCTGACCACCCAGATGAAATCGGTGGGCGAGACCATGGCCATCGGACGGACGTTCAAGGAAGCCCTTCAGAAGGCCATCCGGGGGCTCGAATCCGGCCGGTCGGGCCTGGAGTCCACAGACGGAAAAGGCGATCGGCTTTTTTTGGAGGAAAACCTCCGCCAGCCCAACGCCGACCGTCTCTGGACGATCGGCGACGCCTTCCGCCTGGGCATGAGCGTTGAAGAGATCTCCGCGCTCACCCGGATCGACCCGTTCTTCCTTCGGAATATCCAGGAGCTCATCGGTTTCGAGGACGAGCTCAAGTCCTGCCGGCGGAAGACGCTCCCCGCTCCCCTGTTAAAGCGGGCCAAAGAGCTGGGCTTCTCCGACCGCAGGATCGGCGGGCTCGTCGGGATGGCCGAGGCCGAACTCAGACGCCTCCGGGAAAAAGAGGGGATCTCCCCCGTCTGGAAGGTCGTCGACACCTGCGCCGGCGAGTTCGAGTCGGAGACGCCGTATTTCTATTCAACCTATGAGGAAGAGGACGAAGTCACCCCCCTGCCCGGAAAAAAGGCCCTCATTCTCGGCTCCGGGCCGAACCGCATCGGCCAGGGCATTGAATTCGACTACTGCTGCGTCCACGGGGTGTTTGCCCTGCGCGACGCCGGATACAAGACGATAATGGTCAACTCCAACCCGGAGACGGTCTCGACCGATTACGACATCTCCGACCGCCTCTATTTCGACCCGCTGACCCTGGAGGACGTGCTGGCCATCTACAGGAAGGAAAACCCCGAGGGCATCATCGTCCAGTTCGGAGGGCAGACACCGCTCAAGATCGCGGTCGGACTTGCTGAAAACCAGGCCCGCATCCTGGGGACAAGCTCGGAGGCCATCGACGAGACCGAGGACCGGGAGAAGTTCGACCGGTTTCTGACCCGGCTTGACCTTCTCCGGCCGCGGAACGGCCTGGCCCGCAATTCGGCCCGGGCTCTCCGCACCGCCGAGCGGATCGGCTATCCGGTGCTCGTCCGGCCTTCTTATGTCCTGGGCGGAAGGGCGATGAAGGTCGTCCACGACGAAGTCGAGATGGTGGAGTACCTTTCCCGAAACCGCGAATATTTCAGGGAACATCCGCTGCTCATCGACGAGTTCATCGAGAACGCCGTCGAGCTCGACGTCGACCTCATCAGCGACGGTGAGGATGTTTTCATCGGCGGCATCCTCGAGCACATCCAGGAAGCGGGGATCCATTCCGGTGACGCGACCATGGTCATTCCACCTTTTTTCCTGGCCGACCGGCAGGTCGAGGAGGTCGGCCGTCAGGTCGAGATGATGGCCAAGGCCCTGGGTGTCGTCGGCCTGATGAACGTCCAGATGGCGGTCAAAGGTTCCCGGATCTATGTCCTGGAGGTCAACCCCAGAGCCTCGCGCACGGTGCCCTTCGTCTCCAAGGCGACGGGGATACCGCTGGCCAAGGTGGCGACCCGGCTGATCATGGGAGAGAAGCTCAAGGACCTCAAGCTCCCGCAGAGAAAGCTCGACCTCTATGCGGTCAAGGAGGCGGTCTTCTCTTTCGACAAATTCCTAGAGGTGGATCCCGTACTCGGCCCGGAGATGCGTTCCACCGGGGAATCCATCGGCATCGACAGGGAGTTCCCCCTCGCCTTCCTCAAGTCCCAGGAAGGAGCGGGCTTTTTCCTGCCCCGAGGGGGTGAGGTCTTCGTCAGCGTGCCGGACGAGGACAAGCCCAGGATACTGAATATTGTCGAAAAGCTCGACGAACTCGGATTCCATTTTCTGGCCACGGAGGGGACCGCCCGCTACCTGGGGCGCCATGGCTTCAAGGTCGAAACTATCGGCAAGGTCCACGCGGAGAGAAAGAACATCCTCGACGACATCAGCCGGGGCAAGGTCAAGATGATCTTCAATACACCGGCCGGAGGCCGGGAACAGAGCGACGCCCAGAAAATCCGGCGGGTGGCCTTCAGCTACCGTGTCCCCTGCTACACGACCATCCCCTCGGCCAGCGCTGCCGTCAAGGCTATCGAGATGAGGGAAAAAACCGAGCCGTCGCTGGTCTGTCTGCAGGATTTGTGGGGGAAGACATGAAAGAAAAACTTGATGCCCTTCGCAGCCTTATGAAAAAGCACGGCATCCAAGCCTACCTCATCCCCAGCTCCGACCCCCACCAGAGTGAGTACCTGCCAGAATTCTGGAGGCGCCGGGCGTTCCTCACCGGTTTTACGGGTTCGACCGGAGACGCCTTGGTCACAATGAAAACCGCCGGCTTGTGGACAGATTCCCGCTATTATCTCCAAGCCGAAAGGGAGCTCTGGGGTTCGGGCTTCACTTTATTCAGGTGGGGGATGCCCGGAGTGCCATCCTGGCAGGAATGGGCGGCCAAAAACCTCAAGCCCGGAGAAAAGCTTGGGCTTGATCCCCAGCTTATTAGCCACCGGGAATTTGCGAAACTTGAAAAGGAGCTCGCCGTCAAGTCCGTCCAACTAAGGCCGGTTGCCGCCAACCTCGTCGATAGGATCTGGATGGACAGGCCGGCCGCCCCCACCGGCCCGGTCATGGTCCTCGCGAAGCGATATGCCGGAGAGACCGTCCGCAGCAAGCTCCACCATCTCCGCCAAAAGATGGCCGCAGAGGGCGCCGATGCCCACATCCTCAGCCAGCTCGACGCCATTGCCTGGCTTTTCAATATCCGCGGCTCGGATGTGCCCTTCAACCCCGTAACTATCGCCCATGCCATTGTCCTCCGCGGGCAGGCGCGGCTCTTCGTGGCCGGAGAAAAAGTCCGTCCAAAAGTACGGGCGGCCCTTAAAAGGGAAGCGGTCATCGAGGAATATGATGCTTTCGAGCCGGCCCTGCACCGCTTGGCGGCTTCCAGGTCGCGGGTCTGGCTGGATGAAGCGGGCGTCAGTGAATGGATTGTCAGGAACCTCAAGGGAGCGGAGATCATCCTCAAACCGAGTCCGGTCACCATAGCCAAGGCCATTAAGAACGCCGCGGAAATCAGGGGCTCGAAGGAAGCCCACCGCCGTGACGGCGCCGCCTTGGTGAAATTCCTCTGCTGGCTCGAAAAGGCTGTCCCCAAAGGTGGCGTGACCGAACTCAAAGCCGCCCGGAAGCTCGAGCAGATCCGAAAGAAGCAGCCCCGCTTCCAAGGTCTCAGCTTTCAAACAATATCCGCTTATGGAAAACACGGCGCCGTTGTCCACTACGCGGTCAGCCCGGAAACCGATATTCCCCTGAAGCCGAAGGGGACTTACCTGGTCGATTCAGGCAGTCAATACCTGGACGCGACCACGGACATAACGCGGACGGTCTGCCTGGGTCGGCCGACCGCGGAGCAACGGGACCGTTTCACCCGCGTTTTTAAGGGACTCATCAGTTTGACCCGGACCGCGTTCCCGGACGGAACACCCGGTCCCCAGCTCGACGTCCTGGCCCGCCGATCTCTTTGGGAAAAAGGGCTAAATTACGGGCATGGAACCGGTCATGGGGTCGGCGCCTTCCTCAATGTCCATGAAGGACCGCAGGGGATCGCCCCGGCGCGCGGATTTGGCATTAACCTCGAGCCTGGTATGATCATGTCGATCGAGCCCGGCTACTACAAAGAGGGTGAATACGGCATCCGGGTGGAGAACCTGGCGCTCGTCGTCAGGGACCGGGGCCGATCAGACGAAACGTCACCTTTCTATACATTTGAAACCCTGACTCTCTGCCCGATCGAACTTCGGCTGCTCAACAAAAGGCTATTGACAGAAGACGAGGTCAGCTGGCTTAACGCTTATCACCACAGGGTACGGAGGGAGATAAGCCCTCTTCTGGACGAGGACGAGGCCGCCTGGCTGAAAAAGGCCACCCGGCCGATCTAAACCCGGCCCTTCACCTCTTACCAGCCCCGGGACGGTCGTCTCCCCCTATCGCCGGAAAGGATCGACGGCTGCTTCGTTTTTAACAGGACATGGAGATAAAATCTTTATGGCTTTACAGAGAACCAGAGAAGAAAGTCTTTATCTGCTAAATATGATTTTTCCGTCCAAAATCGTCATGACGACTTCAGTATTGAGGATCTGCTCCTCAGGTATGCTCATGATGTCCTGACTGAGCACCACCAGATCGGCCAGCTTGCCGACCTCGAGAGTGCCCTTCCTGTCTTCCTCAAAGGCCGCGTAAGCGGCGTTTGTCGTCAGCATTCGCAGCGCTTCTTCCCTCGAGACCTTCTGCCGCCCGTACCATTCATCGGGCACGCCGAAGGGGCTTTTTCTAGTGACCGCCGCATAAAAATTGAGGAGGGGATTGCCGCTGTCGGAAGCCGGGCAATCCGTCCCCCCGGCAACGACCACCCCGGAATCCAGAAGATCTCTTACGATAAGAACCCCTTTAGCTCTTTGCGGTCCGAGCCGGTCTTCCGACCAGCGTCCGTACTCGCCCACAAAGATGGGCTGCATCGAGGCGACGACGTTCAGCTGCTTGAATCTCGGAAGATCCTCATTCCGGACGACGGAGGCATGCTCGATTCGGAGTCTTGGATCCTTGACGGGGTTTTCTTGGAGCGCCCTTTGATAGAGGCTGAGCATGATATGCACGGCCCGGTCGCCGATGGCGTGGGTCGAGACCTGGAATCCTTTTTCTATGGACTTCTTGATTAGCGAATAAGCGACTTCTTCCTTCATCATCTGCAGGCCGGATGTGTCGGGCGCATCCGAATAGGGCTCAAAAAGCAGCGCTCCCCGGGAGCCCAGGGCCCCGTCGATGAGGATCTTGACGCATCTTTCCGTCAGGAAATCATCCACTCGGGGGCCCCGGCTGAGAGCCTCCGCGAAGGAATCCCCGGTCGCGTTGATCATGGCGTAGACTCTGACCGTGAGCTCGCCTTTCTGC